>JAITEA010000134.1 GCA_031282285.1 Helicobacteraceae bacterium | reverse complement strand
AAAGACGACAAGAAAAGCGTCGCGCAGGCGTTGAACGACGCGGCAAAAGCGCAAGACGCGAACGCAAAAATCGTCTTTTTCGCCCGTTTTGAGGTGGGCGAAGGCTTGGCGAAAAAGTCAGACGATTTCGCCGCCGAAGTCGCCGCTCAAACCAAACGATAATCTCCTAAAGCGCGTTTGATCGCCACAAACTCGTGGCGCTAAGGCGGGGTTGGTACTCCAAACTCGCCTAAATTGCGCCCCTCGCCAGCAAAAAAACTCGCCAAAAAGAGCCCGATCGAACCAGCCAAAACCGCCGCCAAAATCAACGCGTTGCGTATATGAAAACATAAGCGCCGTCTAGCGCTCGCCAAGGCGACGCGGGAGCGCCGCGATCGAACGGCGCAAACTTCGGCGCGGATCGGGCGGGGAGCGGGCAAAAACGAATTAGTACGGCGCGCGCGGCTATAATTCGCCTTTTAATAGAAGGAAGTTAATGTTTGAGCCGTTTAACGCGGGCGTTTTAGCCGACAAGCCTAGCCAGTTGCAAAAATTGCTTTATGAAAATAAGGCGATCTTAAGAGCGCTAATCGCGGAACCAACTAAAACCTTTCAATCGCTCGTTCGCCCAATGGCGGAGCTGGACGAGAGGGTGGCGAGATTTACGACTCCCGTCGCCATACTTCAATATACCGAGAACGACGAGCAGACGCAGGCGGCGTATAGCGCTATGCTGCCGCTGCTGAGCGAATATGAAACCGCTATGGCGCAGGATACCAGACTGCTGCAAGCCTACCGAGAGATTCTCGCGGGCGATCCGACGCTGGACGCGACGCAAAAAAAGTTGCTGGAAGATGCGATCTTGGAGTTCGAGTTGGAAGGCGCGGAGCTTGACGCGCCAAGCAAAACGCGCATCGCCGCAATCAACGCGCGGCTTGCCGATATCGACAACCTTTTTTCGCAAAACCTGCTGGAAGCGGCGAAATCCTACGAAAAAGAGATAACGCAAGCGGATTTGGAAGGCGTTTTGCCAAGCGATCTGGAGTCGTTCAAGACCGAAGATGGCAAATGGAAGCTAACGCTGCTGCCGCACGGCTACGGCGCCTATATGACCTACGCCGTAAATCGCGATCTGCGCGAGGAGCTTTACCGCGCCTATACCACGCGCGCGCCGCAAAACGAGGCGATCTTGGAGGAGATGTTAGGGCTGAAAGACGAAAAAGCCAAGCTGCTGGGTATGCGCCATTACGCCGATTACTCGCTGGAAACCAAGATGGCGCCAAACGCGGAGGCGGCGATCGACTTCGTAACGGAGCTGATCGAGAAGGCTTCGCCGCAGGCGCGCGCGGAGCTTAACGAGCTGCAAGCCTTCGCGGAGGCAAACGGCTTTGAAGGCAAACTGCAAAGCTACGATTTTAGCTTCTGGAGCAAGCGGCTGGAAAAAGCCAAGTTCGATCTGAACGAGGAGCTATATAAACCCTACTTTGAATCCAACGGCGTACTCAAAGGGCTGTTTGAGTTTCTGACGCGGCTGTTTGGCGTGGCGTTCGACGAGGTTAAAGCGCCCGTCTGGAACGATCTGGTCAAGGTTTACGATCTATCGCGCGGCGGCGAAACCTTCGGGCGGCTTTATATTGATCTATACGAGCGCAAAAGCAAGCGCGGCGGCGCGTGGATGGACGCGTATCAAACGCGAATGCGCCGCGCCGACGGGCGTTTGGAGCTTGCGAGCGCCTATATCTGCTGCAACTTTCCGCAACCTAGCCAGAGCCAGCCTTCGCTCCTGCGCCACGACGATGTTGTTACGCTCTTTCACGAGACGGGGCACGCCATTCACCACCTTTTCAGCCGCGTGGACGAGCGCGATCTCAGCGGCATTGGCGGCGTGGAGTGGGACGCGGTGGAGTTTCCCAGCCAGTGGCTTGAAAACTTCGCGTACGAAACGCGGGTGTTGGAGATTTTCGCCGAACGCTACCAGACGGGCGAGCGATTGCCGCGCGGTATGATCAACAATCTTATCGACGCCAAAAACTTCCAGTCGGCGCTGGCGATGCTGCGGCAGTGCGAGTTCGCGCTGTTTGACATCAAGGTTCATCTGGGCGCGTATAAGGCAAAAGAGGTTCAGGATATTCTGGACGATGTGCGCCAAATAACTTCGCTGATTAGCCCGCCTAAGTACAATAAGTTTCAAAACGGCTTCAGCCATATCTTTGGCGGCGGCTATTCGGCGGGATATTACAGCTACAAATGGGCGGAGGTGCTAAGCGCCGACGCGTATCTGGCGTTTGCCGAACGGGGCGTGTTTGATCGCGATTTAGCCGAGCGGTTTCTGAACTCGGTGTTAAGCGCGGGCGGATCGAGGAAGGCGCTGGATAATTTCACGGAGTTTATGGGGCGCGGACCGAACGCGGACGCGCTGTTAAAACTGAACGCGATAGGAGTAAAACGATGAAAACTTTAGCGTTGATGCGGCACGCGCAGGCGGAAAAATCGCATAACGATCGCGAACGAGGGCTGACGAACAAAGGCAGAGACGAAGCGGCGCAGATCGTCGAAAAACTTGTCGAGGCTGGGATCAAGCCCGATATTATACTAGTCAGCGACGCAAGAAGAGCCAGAGAGACGGCGCTGATCGCGGGCGATATTATGGGCGCGCTAGATCGGATCAAGACTGCCGACGCGCTCTACGAGGGCGGGCTAAGGGACTATGTGAAGGCTATCGACGCGATCGCCTTCAAAAATGAAACCGCGCTGGT
>JAITEA010000095.1 GCA_031282285.1 Helicobacteraceae bacterium | reverse complement strand
TTATAAACTTTGCGTCCATTTTACCGCTTTTTTTGTTTTATAACAAGCGTGCCCGCAAGCATATCGTGCCAGCCGCGCTTTTTCTCGTCAAACCCAGCCCAAATATACCCTAAATATAGGGGAATACCCGAAAGAATATAGGCAAAATATCTGCCTATAAACTGCCCCGTGGAGGGCTTGCCAAGCGTTTTGGCGTCAACTATTACGGCGCCGAATATCATCTTGCCGGGCGTGGCTTGCTTGTTTAGCCAGAAAGCAAAAATATAAATAAGGGTGATAACCAAGCCGATGATCCTTCCGATTGACTCTACTTCGCTCCTATACATACCGTTAAAAAAGCCAATCGAAGCCAACATAAAAAGTACTCCAAACAAGATTATGGATATCGCAATAGCGTCGATAATTGTCGCCGCTAATCGCGCCCAAAAGCCCACATATTCAATTTCGCGCTCCGACTGAAAGCCCGCGTATTCCGCTTGGCGTTCCGGCGGGTTGTATCGCGGCTGTTGCGGCGCGTAAGGTTTGTTGTATCCGTACGAGGGCTGATTTGGCGGCGGCGCGGCGTTTTGCGATTGCGAACTTGAAGGCGCGATAATCGATTGGCTTCTATCGCCGCGCAAAATAAGCGCCAACAGATCGATAACTTCCGCGGCGGCGGCTTCGTCGATAAAACGATCGTCTTTCAAGAATCGAATCTGTTGTTTTTTGCAGATCGCAAGATCGCTGGCGTTTACAATCTCTCTGCCCGCGCCAGCTTCTATCGCGAGCGCCAATAAACGGCGCTCTTTTTTGAACTCTTCTTGCGCGTCGCCCGCTAAATGCGCTTTGTATTTCGCGGGATCGGTCAGAACCTCTCTGCCCAGCTCTCTAACCGCTCTTTCAACGATGTCTATAAACTTTGCGTCCATTTTACCGCTCCTTTTGTTAGCGACTTACGCGCTTTTTTTGTAGAACTTGACGATCTCGCCTATATAGAAGCGGTGATAATCGTTGTCGTAGAGTTTGCCGATCGAATCGTCCAGAAAGTTTTTGGGATCGAAGTCGTCGAAATAGATCTTTTTGCATACGATCGTTTGAGTCGCTTCCTCAAATCCGATCGCGCCTTCGCCAAAGACAATCGGCGTAACGCCCGCTTTAGCCGCTTTGTCTATATCCCTGCCAGACTCGAAGCCGAAAACCTTATGCGTTTTTGCCGCTTTGCCGAAAAAGGTAAGCGTAAAATACGCGCTCTTGTCGGTAAATATCCGCGTGTGCCGCTGCGGGCGGACAAAGCATATCGTTACGGGCTTTTCCCACAGATAACCCATCAGCCCCCACGAAGCGGTCATCGCGTTGTAATCTTCCGCGTTTCCCGCGGCGATCAGCGCCCACTCTTTGGATATGCGCGAGATAATATCGCCGCCAAACTCTTTAATATCCGCCTCAAGCCACGCGCCTGAAGGTTTAATAGCCGCCGTCTGTTTCATTTACGCCTCCAACTCCAAGATTTTCCACGGCAATCCCTGCCTGTTCAGCTCATCCATAAACGGGTCTGGATCGAACCGCTCCATATTCCACACGCCCGCCTTTTTCCATTTGCCTTCTAATATCAGCTTCGCGCCGATCATCGCCGGAACGCCCGTAGTATAGCTGACCGCCTGCGCGAAAACCTCGCGGTAACACTCCTCGTGATCGCAAACATTATAAATATATATTTTACGCTTTTTGCCCTCTTTTACGCCGTCGAAAACGCAGCCGATATTAGTTTTGCCTTTGGTGCGCGCTCCAAGCGTCGCGGGATCGGGCAGCAGCGTTTTCAAAAACTCGATCGGTACGATCTTAACGCCTTTATGATCGACTGGCGCGATCCCCAGCATTCCCACATTTTCAAGGCAGCGCATATGCGTCAGATAACTCTGTCCGAAGGTCATAAAAAACCGCGCGCGCTTCAGCCCTTTGATATGCTTAACGAGGCTCTCAAGCTCCTCGTGATAGAGCAGATAGCTATCTTTCGCGCCCACTTCGGGATAATCCCAAACGATCTTGACGCTGAGCGGATCGGTTTCGATCCATTGCCCGTTTTCCCAATAGCGCCCTTTGGCGCTCACCTCGCGCAGGTTGATTTCGGGGTTGAAATTGGTGGCGAAAGGGTAGCCGTGATCGCCCGCGTTGCAGTCGAGAATATCAAGATAATGAATCTCGTCAAAATAATGTTTCAGCGCGTACGCCGAAAAAACATTGGTAACGCCCGGGTCGAAACCGCTACCCAGCAGCGCGGTAACGCCCGCGTTTTTGAAAGCGTCGTTTCGCGCCCATTGTTGTTTGTACTCAAACTTCGCCAGATCGGGGCTTTCGTAATTCGCCGTGTCGAGATAATCGGCTTTGGTTTCAACGCAAGCGTCCATAATCGTCAAATCCTGATACGGCAGGGCGATATTCAGGACAATCTTGGCGCCCGTTGTTTTGATAAGCTCTATCAGCGCCGCTTTGTCGTCCGCGTCGATCGCGGCGGTTTTGATCTTGACGCCGCGCTTTTGCTCGATCTCGCGCGCGATCGCGTCGCATTTGGATTTGGTTCGGCTCGCAAGCGTAATCTCGCCAAATACCGACTCGTTGATCGCGCACTTGTGGGCTACCACGCGCCCCACGCCGCCCGCGCCTATGATTAGGGTTTTGCTCATACTTTATCCTTCAAGTTATCGCGAATCTTAGCGAATATCAGCCAAACGATCGAGCCGCCCGCCGCCGTTATCCCAAACAGACTATCATTACTCAACCTAAACGCCGGCGCCGGAACGCAAGGCAAGGAGCGCAAC
>JAITEA010000088.1 GCA_031282285.1 Helicobacteraceae bacterium | reverse complement strand
TCCTCGATCAGTTTGCGCGCTACGGGAGCGATGGCTCGCAGCTCCTCAAGCTGCGTATTGTAAGGCAGATGCGAAAAGCTGGTGATCTGATACGACCGCCTAGTCAGATCGGTAAGCCGCTCCTCAAACTCCAGCGCCAGAACAATTTTTTTCGTTCTTACCTTCTGGATATCGTCTAAAGCCGCTAGGTTTCTGTGGGCGGTAGTTACGCCGATGAAAGCGACCGCAATCAAGCTAACGACGGTAAGCGCCAATATCACAAGCAGTTTATGCTTGACTAACATTTATTCCCCTTCTTTCTGAACTATACGATAATACGGCAATCATAGCGTGTAAGACCTTTATCTATTGATCGGCATTCTTGGCGGTTCGGGATAGTTCGTTATTATAATTGGGCATAGTAGCGAAAAGATCAAGCGAGCTTGATCAAAATCTTATGCCCTCGGCGATATAGCGATCGCCGCCGCGCCTCTGCGCGCAGCAAACGGCGGTTTAGTTGTCCTGCTCCATAATCGCCGCGAACGAATCAAAATAGAGCGCGCTCATCTGCGAGCTTGAGAGGCTTACGCCGTTAACGATCAGATCGGACTGCGTTACCTTGCCGATCTGCTCGTAGTTCAGCCCCGATTGCGCGATCAGCGTTTCAAACGCCTCTTTTTTCTCCGGCGGCGTCTCGACGATCGCGCGCGAAAAGCTCTCGCAGAACAGATCGCGCTCGTCGCCAAGCGTTACCATACCCTCGAAGCCCAGTTTGCCGTGCAGCGCCATTTTTGCCAACGCCACGGCGATGCCGCCTACGCTTACATCGTGCGCGGCAAGCAGCAAACCCTGTTGATTGGCGCTTATCACGCTATCCCACAGCAGGCGTTCGGCGCACAGATCGAGCTTGGGCGCTTTGCCCGCCGTCTTTTTAGAAAACGCCTTCATATAGAGCGATCCGCCAAACTCGCCGCGCGTTTCGCCCAGCAGATAGACGAGGCTGCCAACTCGCTTAAACGGCATAGTCAGCGTTTTTTTAGGATCGTCGAGTACGCCTACGGCGGCGATCGACGGCGTGGGGAATACGCTTTTGCCAGCGCTTTCGTTGTAGAGCGAAACATTGCCGCTGACGACGGGCGTTTTGAGTTTCAAACACGCCTCTTTGATCCCTTCGCACGCCTCTTTGAACTGCCACATCACCTCTGGATTTTCGGGGTTGCCGAAGTTGAGGCAGTCGGTGATCGCAAGCGGCGTCGCCCCGCTCATAGCCACATTGCGCCCAGCTTCGGCTACCGCCGCCGCCGCGCCCTGCCTTGGATCGAGATAGCAAAAGCGCGGGTTGCAATCCACGCTCAAGGCGATCGCCTTGTTGTTTTCGCGGACATAGAACACGCCCGCGTCGCTTTCGCCGATCTTGGTAATCGATCCCGCGCCGATCGTCGAGTCGTACTGCTCGTAAATAAAGCGTTTATCGGCTACTTCGGGGTGGCTTAACAGCGCCTTAAGCGCGTCGGTCGAGGATGGAAAGCTCGCCCCTTCGGTATCGTCGAAATCTGCGATCTCGTCAAGATAGGCGGGGCGTTTGATCGGGCGGTCTAAAACGGGCGCGAAATCGCCGGCGATCGCCACGGGCATATCGCCCGCAAGCTCGCCGTTCCAGAACAGCTCCATTCGCCCCGTGTCGGTAACTTCGCCGATCACCGCCGCGTCAAGCTCGTATTTGTTAAACAGCTTGATCACATCATCTTCGCGCCCCTTTTTCGCGCAGATAAGCATTCGCTCCTGCGATTCGGAGAGCATAAGCTCGTAAGGGGTCATACCCGTTTCGCGCATAGGCACCTTGTCCAGATAGAGCCGCATACCGCCGCCGCCTCGCGCCGCCATCTCGAAGCTGGAGCTGGTAAGCCCCGCCGCGCCCATATCCTGAATGCCCACGATATGATCGGTTTCAAACAGCTCCAAGCACGCCTCCATCACCAGCTTTTCGGCGAACGGATCGCCCACCTGAACCGTCGGGCGCTTTGTTTTGGCGTTGTCGTCGAAGCTATCGGAAGCCATCACCGCGCCGCCAAGCCCGTCGCGCCCCGTTTTGCTGCCGGCGTAGATCACAAGGTTGCCGACGCCCTCCGATCGCCCGTAAAATATGCGATCTTGTTTGACTATGCCAAGCGTGAAGGCATTGACCAGAATGTTGCCGTTGTAACACTCGTCGAAGGTCGTCTCGCCGCCCAGCGTCGCCACGCCGATGCAGTTGCCGTATCCGCCGATGCCCGCCGCCACGCCGCGCAGCAGCCTGCGATGCAGTTTGCCCGTCGCGCCCGCGTCGGTAATATCGCCGAAACGAAGCGAGTTCAGATTGGCTACGGGTCTCGCGCCCATCGTGAAAATATCGCGCAAAATCCCGCCCACGCCCGTAGCCGCGCCCTGATACGGCTCGATAAAACTCGGGTGATTGTGGCTCTCCATCTTGAAAACCGCCGCGTAACCGCCGCCAATGTCGATCGCGCCGGCGTTCTCCCCGGGTCCTTGAACCACCCATTTGGCTTCGGTCGGGAAGCTGCGGAGATATTTCTTGCTCGATTTGTAGCTGCAGTGTTCGCTCCACAGCGCGCCCGCCACGCCTAGCTCCGTCAGATTAGGCTCGCGCCCCAAAATACGCTTTATCCGTTCATACTCTTCGTTTGAAATCTTGTGCGCTTTTAATAGCGATTCAATATCCTGCGGCATTTACAAAAACCCCTGCCTGCGCCTTGCTCGGCGCGTAATTAACGCGGTATTTTAGCCAACGCGCGCTTGCCGATTGATACC
>JAITEA010000072.1 GCA_031282285.1 Helicobacteraceae bacterium | reverse complement strand
TGTTTTGCTAGTCTGTATTAATCGCGCGCCGACTTTGATATTTTGATCGATATAATCCGTCGCGATACGCATTGCCGCCTCGTTTTTGGCGCATTATAGCCGCCGCTTTATTGTAAGCGCAACGCGCGGGGAAACAAAGCGCGATATAACATTAAAGATCGGGTTTAACGACAAGACGATCAAAGCGTTATGCAAAACGGATCAATACGCTCGCGTGTAAATTATTAAACGCATAAACGATTTTGCTACAACCGGTTCGCTTCGCGGATCGCATCGTTTGCGTTTTGGCAAAAAGCGCGTGATTATTAGGCTGCTAGCCGATAACGCAGAGATCGTAGCCGTAAACAATCGCCCAACTGCGTTCGCTCCCAAAATATTGAAAACTAGCGCGAGAACGCGATCAGCGCTTGATCGCGCGCGCTCGTCATTCCCACGACTTTAGCGTAGCCGCAAAGTGGCGCTCGCATAAGGAATTGTAGGGGGGCGTTAATCAATCCTAATATATATTATTGATGGGGCGAATATACTCGCGGCGCTTTGGACAGATTTATGCCCATGAAATCGGCAAGCAAAGCGCGCCCGCGGAAGTGGCGTTGAAAGCTCGGCAAAAGGCGGCGGCAAAATGGGCGGGAGCGAAAAAGCGAGGTCTTGGCGGCTTGAGCGTATATTTAAGTCGCGTCGTCAATTGTAATTTAGGAGCTTTTGCCCGCGATCGCGAGGTTTAAGCGTTGCCGCTTACGCCGGAAGGCAATCGATAAAGCTTATTAGGCTTTGGGGAGTTTATCGAGCCGCTTTTTGGCGCCTTCGATAGTGGCGTGGCTTGGGTAAAGTTTGATTAAGGTTTCGTAGAATCTGCGCGCGTCGGCGTTGTTTTTAAGCCGTTCGTGGCAAATGCCAGAGTAGTACAGAAGCACCGGCATATAGTTAGCCTTGCCGTCTGCGCTGGCGCTGGTTTTGAACGCTTCGAGAGCCTTCTCGTTGTTCTCCTGAAAATAATAGACCACGCCAAGATGAAACGAGGTTTCCGCGATCTTGTACTGCTTGCCAATCAGATAGCTTAAACGGTTGTAAGCCGCATCGTACTCTCTTGCGTCGATCTGCTTTTTGGCTTCGCTAAGCAAAGTTTCCGGCTGGGAGCCTTCAAACTCGCTTACGCCTCCCAACGCTCTGATAGCCCTCTCAAGTTGCGCTTTAGTAACGGCGTTTTCAAGCGCTTTGGCTAGTTTTTCCTGATTTTTCGCCTGATCGCCAAGCGATTTATTGACCTGCTTTTCCAGCGTATCCTGACGGACGCTGAGCGCGTCGAGCTGTTTCTTGTTCGCCGCCTCGCCGCTGGTTATCTGCTTTGTCTGTTCGTCGTAGCGCTCCGAGTCGCGTTTAAGCGTCGCGACCGCTTCGGCGTTAGCTTTGTTAATCGCGCTTAATCCTTCCGCCAGCTCGCTCAGCTTATCAATCTGCTGTTCAAGCGCCAAAACGCGCTTTTCCAGACGATCGATCGTCTGTTTATTGGCGCGAATAGTCTTTTCGCTTTCGGTCAGCCCGTACGGCTCGGAACTATTCACATTGCCCGCGCGGAAGGCGGAAGGTTCGGCGGCGAGCGTTGCGCCCGCCGTCAAAATAAGCGCGATTAGCTTACGCATTCGCCGTTATTCGGCAAGAACGCTAACTTCAACGCGGCGGTTTTGGCGCCAGCAGTTGGAGTTGCTTTGAGCGCAAACGGGATTGGATTCGCCGTAGCTGATCAAGGTGATCTGCTCGACGCTAACGCCCGCTCTTACAAGCGCGTCTTGGACGCTCTTGGCTCTGCGCAGACCCAAAGCGTAGTTGTACTCTTCGGTGCCCCACTCGTCGCAGTTGCCTTCGATCCTGAACGATACGCCGCTATTGCCCGCGATTACGCTGCCAATGTCGCCTATCGCGCCGTCTTGATCGGCTCTGATGTCGTATTTATCGAAGTCGAAATATACGACCGGCAGTTTCTCGCCGCTGTACGAGGCTTGCTCTTCGGTTTCCTCGACATAGGTTTCGTCTTCCGTAACCTCCGTCGTTTCCTCTACGGTCTCTTCCGTAGCCTCCGTCGTCTGCTCTTCGCCAGTCTCAACCGACGCCTGTTTGCTTCCGCAGCCCGTAAAAGCGACCAAAGTCGCCGCCAAAATGCCTGTGAAGATGAGCTTCTTCATCCCCTTGCTCCTTTTTGTGAATTGCACAATAGTATCATATCCAAGCGGTAGTTAAAAGCAGATTAAAAACCTACCAATCTATCGCCTGAATCGAGCCTTCCAGCGGAAACAGGAAGCTCTTGTTGTAGGGCAGACGGATAACTGCCAGCGCGCTCTCCTTGCCCCGCTTGATCTCTTTGGTGTGCAAGATCGTGTCGCCAGAGCTGGAAAATCTGGGGAAATTGTTCTTGCCCGTCGTCGTGAGTTGCCTGATATAGTTGCTCTTGGTCGATACCAGATAGAGATTGAAGGTGTTCTGCGCGAACTCGCTGTCCGTGTCGCGGCTGACAAAGACGGCGTAGTGCTTCCAAGTGGTGACATAGTTGTTGTTGCGCCCCTTGAACACATACTGCATCGCCGTTTCTGGATTTTTGAGCGCGGCGTAAAAAATCTCGGGATAGCCCAGCCGATCGGTTACGAAGACGAACGAGTTTTCGTCGTCGATATAGTGCCCGTTCACATCGATCCCTCTGAAATTGGTCAGCTTTTTGAGTTTGCGCCCCTCGATCTCAAACTCGAACACATCGGGCTGATCGTCCCTCGCCATCGTCAGCAGCAGCTTCTTGCCGTCCTTGCTCACATCGGAGCAGACCAGCATACCTTCGCTCTCTATGATCTTGGTTTTCTGTCCCGTTTTCAGATCGACCTTGTACAGGGTTGGCTTTTTGTCGTAGTGGGTGTAGTAGTAAGAGGTCTGCTTGCTATCCGCCCATTTGGGAAACACATTAAAGCCGCCGCGCACTATGGTTTGGCGGTAGGTCAGCGAATAGTCGGCGATCATAATCTCCGTCTGTTTGGGCGTAGTCTGGCGGGAGAGCAGGACATATTTGTTCATCCACTGCAAATCCACCCCCGCTTTATTTGCCAAATCCATCACCAGATGGTGGGATAAAAACACATAGCGATCCTCTTTGGAGACTTTGTACGATTGCGTCCATAGCTGTTTTTTGGCTTTGACGTCGTAAACGGTGGCGCGAATGCCCACCTGCGTCCCCTCGTAGAACAGCTCGTAGCGGATCAACTGGTGAAGCCCCGCGTTTTGATAGATCGGGCTGTCGGGCGCCAGAGTCGGGCTTGCGCCCTGCGGGGAGTTCAGCACATTGTAAAAACCCGCGACCTTCAGATCGGCTTCGATCATCTTGCCGATCTTGATGTCCATCTGCGATCTAGTTTGGCTCTTGGACTCCACCGCGATATTCAGCGACGATTTCGCCTCTTTGATAATCTCAAGCGTCGCGTCGGCGGCAAAAAGCCCGCTCGATAGCAAAAAAAAGCACGCCAGTAACAGTCTCGTCATTTCTCCTCCCTTACCTGAAAATCAATATTGATCGTTAGCGCCCTTGGCGGCGGGTCCAGCTTGGAGGCTTTAGCCTGTTCCAAAGCCGCGACCAGCCGATCTCTGAAAAACGGATCGTCGGGCGCGCTGACAATCCGATAGGTAAAATCGCCGCCGCGCTCGACGCGCATCTCAATACGCGCAATCTTACCCAAATCGCTATTTCTGATCTGCCACGCGTTATAAATGCGCTTGTAAAGCTCCTTGTAGTAGCTTGCCTCGAGCGGCTTTTGCGAGGCGATCTCGCGTTGCGCGGCTTTGGAGGAGTTGATCGCGTTGAAAGCGGCAAGATCGGGCTTGTTGGTTTTGGTTTTTACGCCGTCTTTATCCAGATCGTCGAGGCTGAAATCCACCAGCGCGACTTTGCCGGCGCTAAGCTTTGGCGTCTGCGCCAGCAGATCGTTTGGATTAACCGTGGCGTTGGTTTCGCCAAACAGCTCCTTGATGGCGTCCTCCGCGCTCTTTTGCTGCGGCGGAGCCTCCTCTTTGGGGTATTCAAAATCCTCGACAAAATCGATCGGCTGCGCCTCTTGCAGGCTTTTTAGCCAATCGGGATCGACCTCGAAATCCTCCCATATATCCGCCGGCGAATACTGATAGACCGGAGCGCGGTAGAGCATAAACGCCAGCAAACCCAGAAAGCACGCCGTGCAAAAGGCGATCGAGATTGTACCGCTTAGATAAAACCAGCCGACGCTGCCGCTGTTGCTATCCATCGGTTATCAGGGCGATCTGCGTAAATCTCGCCGCTTTTACGCTTTTGAGGATATAGATCACGCTTTCGTAGCCCAAAGCGCCGTCGGCGGCGATCAGCACCTTGTGATTGCGCTCTGGAAACTGGTTGGCGTAGAGCGTGAAGCTGTCGGGAAAGGAGTCGTATTCAAACTTCTGCTTGCCGACCCAAACCTCTTTTTTCGCGTTGATCCTGATAACGATCGACGCGCTTTCGCTAAGCGCCGCCTGTTTGCTTCCCTTTGGCAGCGCGATGCGCTCCTCAAAGAGCAGCATAGGCATCGTCAGCATCAAAATAGCCACCAAAACGAGCATTACATCCACCAGAGGCGTGATGTTTATCTCCGGTTTTTCTTCCCAATCCATCGTTACGCGCGCGATATTAAGATATCTATCTGGACTTTGATCGCGTTTGTTACTTCGTACGCTTTGCGTTTAAGCAGCAGATGCGTCCAATAGGCGGGGATCGCCACGACGATGCCCATCGCGGTTACGACCAGCGCCTCGCTGATCGCCGGAGCGACGATCGAGAGCGTAACGCCCTCTTTGAAGCCCGCGAACGCCTGCAGAATGCTTACGATCGTGCCAAAAAGCCCGACAAACGGCGCCGTGGAAGCCACCGCCGAAAGCGGCGTAAGCATCGAGGTGGCGTCTTTGGTCGCCGACTCGTAGCAGGCTTTCATCAGTTGAGGACCAAAGCTCTGCCTCGCGCACGGGTAGAGCGACGAATCAAAATTAGGTCGTTCCGCGCCGCTTAAAAGCGCCTGCATAGAGCTGCTTTCGCGCTTCAGCCAGCCTCTTAGCGAAAAGTAGCGGTACAGAAATATCCAAACCACTATGATCGAATACAACAGCAGCCAAGCGGCTACCACTATCGCGACGGTTCCCGCCGATTCAAACCAAGCGAGCAATGTTGATCCCTTTATAGTTGCGAGCGCGCCGAAGTCTCGATTTTGGACTCGACCGCCGATAGGAGCAGACGAGAGTCGTGCGCCTCGCGTAAAAGCTGTTTCGCCGCGTCCAGCGCCTTAGCCACCTCGCCTTCGCTCTCGCCTTTGATCGCCACCGCGCCGTCGACCAGCACGATCATCTTGTCCGCGGCGATCTCCGCGTAGCCCGCGTCGATCGCTATGCTCTCGACGCGATCGTCCTCTTTTTGTATGTCAATCACGCCCGCCGCCAGCAGCGAAACGAGCGAAGCGTGGCGCGGAAGCACGCCAAACTCGCCGTCCGCCCCGGGCAGCGTTACGCTCTTAACCTCGCCGACAAACACCTTGCCCATAGGCGTGATTACTTCAAGATGTAGAACGCTCATCGCGTCTCCTTTATTTGGCTTTCAGCGACTCGGCTTTAGCCGCCACCTCTTCGATGCCGCCGACCATATAAAACGCCGCTTCCGGCAGCGCGTCGTGCTTGCCCTCCAGCACCTCTTTGAAGGCTTTGATCGTATCGCTCAACGCCACGTATTTGCCAGCGCTGCCAGTGAAGGCTTCGGCGACGAAAAACGGCTGGGAGAGCAATCTTTCGATCTTGCGGGCGCGATAGACGACCAGTTTGTCGTCTTCGGAGAGTTCGTCCATACCCAAGATCGCGATAATATCCTGTAAATCTTTGTACTTTTGCAGCGTCTTTTGCACGCTTCTAGCGACGGCGTAATGCTCCTCGCCCACGATCTGCGGATCGAGCAGGCGGCTTGTGGAACCGAGCGGATCGACGGCGGGATAGATGCCCTTCTCCGCGATGCGGCGATCTAGCACCGTCGTAGCGTCCAAGTGGCTGAACACCGAAGCCGGCGCGGGGTCGGTCAGGTCGTCGGCGGGCACGTAGACCGCTTGAACGGAGGTGATCGAGCCTTTTTTGGTCGAGGTGATCCGCTCTTGGAGCGTGCCCATCTCTCTGGCGAGCGTCGGCTGATAACCCACGGCGGAGGGGATCCGCCCAAGCAGCGCGGACATCTCCGAGCCGGCTTGCGCGTAGCGGAAAATATTATCAATGAACATCAACACGTCCAAGCCCATTTCGTCGCGGAAATACTCCGCCATCGTCAGACCCGTAAGCGCGATGCGGCTTCTGGCGCCGGGCGGTTCGTTCATCTGCCCGTAACACAGCGCCACCTTGTCCAGCACGCCGCCCTCTTTCATCTCGTGGTAGAGGTCGTTGCCCTCTCTGGTTCGCTCGCCCACGCCGGCGAATACCGAGTAGCCGCTGTACTTGTAGGCGACATTGTGGATAAGCTCCATAATGATCACCGTCTTGCCCACGCCCGCGCCGCCAAACAGACCGACCTTGCCGCCTTTTGGATACGGCGCCAGCAGATCGATAACCTTAATGCCCGTTTCAAAGGTTTCGGTTTTCGCGCCCTGCTCTTCAAAGGTGGGCGGATCGCGGTGGATAGGCCACCTAGCCGCCGCTTTGACCTCGTCGCCCTCGTCGATCGCCTTGCCGGTTACGTCGAAAATCCGTCCTAGCACGACTTCGCCGACGGGAACGGAAATAGGACCGCCCGTCGCCACGGCTTTCGCGCCGCGCGTCAAACCGTGCGTGCCGTCCATAGCGATCGCCCTGACGCGCTTGTCGCCAAGGTGCATCGCGCTTTCGCACACGAGCTTGCGCTTATCGCCGCCGTGTTCTATCTCAATCTCTATCGCCTCGTTAATCTGCGGTAGATAGTCGTCAAACGCCACATCGACCACCGGACCCGTAATTTGAATAATCTCGCCGATCTTTCCAGCCATCATCTTCCTTTCAAAAATTATTTCATCGCTTCGGCGCCGCTGACAATCTCGCTAAGCTCCGTCGTGATCGCCTCTTGGCGCGCCTTGTTGTACTGCAATGTAAGCGTTCTTGCCAGCTCTTTGGCGTTTTTGGTGGCGCTCTCCATAGCCTGCATTCTGGCGCTGTGCTCAGCCGCGAGCGAGTCGATCAGCGCGTAGTAGAGGTTGAACTCCACATAGCGCTCCACCAACGAGTTAAGAATAGTTTCGTCGCCTTTTGGCTCGAACTCCAGAAGCGAGCGCTCCTCGATCGGCTCCGCGGCGTTAATATCCACGGGTAGCAGCAAAATCTCGCGCAACTCCTGCGAGATCATATTCTTAAAGCCGTTGTATATCAGCACGACGCGATCGGTAAGCCCTTTCATATAGTCGTTAGCCGATTTGGCGATATGCTCCTTGGCGCGCTCGAAGTTGGGCGCGGAGCTTAGCCCGATCGTCTCGTCGTATAGTTCCACGCGGTTAAACTTGAAGTACTCCACGCCCTTTTTGCCTATGCCGCGAAGCCTGATCTTGATCTTTTCGTCGCGGTACTCCTCTAGCTTCTGGCTTACGGCTTTGATCGTGCGGTAGTTGAAGCCGCCGCATAGCCCCTTGTCCGCCGTAACGAAGATCAGATCGATCTTTTTGGCTTTTTCGTCGGAGGCGAAATACCGGCTCTCGATCCCGCCGACGCGGTAGGTTTCGATCTGTCTGGCTATGGTGGAGAGCATCTCGTTTAACTTTTGCGAGTAGGCGCGAGACTGCATAGCCACCTCTTGGGAGCGTTTGAGCTTAACCGTGGAAACCAGCTTCATAGCCGAAGTGGTCTTTTGCGTGTTATTGACGCTCTTGATCCGGCGTTTAATATCTTTCAAAGCCGCCATATATCGACCTTAATTTACGCTAAAGACGCTCAGGAAATCTTCCAAAGCCTTCTTTAGCTCCGCCTCGAGGTCTTTATCGACCTGCTTTTTGGAGCGGATACCCTCCAAAATCTGCGGATACTTCGCCTCCAAGAACGGATAAAGCTCGGATTCAAAGCGGTTGACCGCGCTTGCGGGAACGCCGTCTAGATAGCCTTTGGAAGCGGCGAAGATAACCGCCACCTGCTTTTCCACCGCAAGCGGCGAATAGGGCGGCTGTTTGAGCGCCTCGACCATCTTCTGCCCGCGCTCAAGCTGTTTGCGGCTCACCTCGTCGAGATCGGAGGCAAACTGGCTGAACGCCTGAAGCTCTCTAAACTGCGCCAGATCGCCCTTAAGCGATCCCGCCACCTGTTTCATCGCCTTGATCTGCGCCGCGCCGCCGACGCGGGAGACCGAGATGCCCACGTTGATCGCGGGGCGGACGCCGGAGTTAAACAGATCGGTTTCAAGGAATATTTGCCCGTCGGTGATGGAGATCACATTGGTTGGGATATACGCGGAAACGTCGCCCGCCTGCGTTTCTACGATCGGCAGCGCCGTCAAACTGCCCGCGCCTTTGGCGTCGCTCATCTTCGCGGCGCGCTCCAGCAGGCGGGAGTGGAGATAGAACACGTCGCCCGGGTAGGCTTCGCGACCCGGGGGGCGGCGCAGTAGCAGCGACATTTCGCGGTAGGCTACGGCGTGCTTGGAGAGATCGTCGTAGATGATCAGCGCGTGGCGCGAGCTGTCGCGGAAATACTCGCCCATCGTAACGCCCGTGTAAGGCGCCAGATACTGCATCGCCGCCGATTCGCTCGCCGAAGCGGAGACGACGATCGTGTAATCCATCGCGCCGTGCTCTTCCAGACGGCGGACGACCTGCGCCACCGTGCTTTGTTTCTGACCTATGGCTACATAGATACAGACGACATCCTGCCCTTTTTGGCTGATAATCGTATCCACCGCGACGGTCGTTTTGCCCGTTTGGCGGTCGCCGATAATAAGCTCGCGCTGACCGCGACCGATCGGCACGAGCGCGTCGATCGCTTTGATGCCCGTTTGAAGCGGCTCGTGAACGGATTTTCTAGCCATAATGCCGGGCGCTTTTTCCTCGACGAAACGAATTTTCGCCGCCTCGATCGCGCCTTTGCCGTCGATTGGCTCGCCCAGCGCATTCACCACGCGACCGATCATACCGTCGCCGACGGGCGCGGAGAGCAGTTTGCCCGTGCGCTTTACCGCGGTTCCCTCGGTAATCTCCGTAGCTTTGCCCAGCACGACCACGCCCACGCTGTCCTCGTCGAGGTTGAGCGCCAAGCCCTTTTCGCCGCCGGCAAACTCGACGATCTCCTCCGCCATAATGTTCTTTAAGCCGTAAACCTTAGCGATACCGTCGGCGATGGATACCACCTTGCCGACCTCTTGAATATCGAGTTTAAGCTCGTAATTTTCGATCCGATCGCGAATGATCGAACTAATCTCTTCCGTTTTCAGCGCCACAATTACTCCTTTCCGTTGTTTAATTTATAGCCCGCGCAGGATATGACCCAGAATCTGGGAGCTAATCCGCGCTTTTGAAAAATCAACCTCTACGCCAAGATCGTCGATCGCCACTCGAACGCCGTCGTATTTGCGGTTAGACTGCGAAAGCCTGATCTCCACGCCAAGCCGTTTGGTCAGCGATTTGGCTAAGCCGTCGAGCTTTGGTTTGTCGATAGGCGTTTGCGAATCGACCACCCCCTCGTACGCCAAGCGTTTGCCCGCGAGCGCCACCTTCGCCTCTTTGACGATATAGGGCAGCGCGCCCAGCCGGTTTTTCTCGGCGAGCAGGGTAATCAGCGCGCCTAGTTTGTCTAGGCTTTTATTGGCGGATTTTTGCGGCTTTGGCGCGGCGGCGGTTTTGCCGCCAAAAGCCGAAATAAACGCCGCGCTCTTATCGGCGCTGGGTATCAGCGGCGATCTGATCCTCTCTAGGAACTTTTTGCTCTCAAAAAGAGGAATGGCGTTTTCTAAAAGCGAGAGTATTTCGGCTAATTCGTTTTCCTTCGTCGCGGCGATCAGCGCGGCGGCGTATCGTTTTGCGGCTAGTTTGTCGTCCATATCAGATCGCTCGCTTTCTTAGATTTTCCACAATCGCGTCTTGATCGCTGAGCAGATCGTCCGCGCTCAGTATCTCGCCCATCGTGGAGGCGACTACGGCGCGGATCATCTTGTTTTCGGCTACGATCTTGCTCTCCTCTTTGAGTTTATGAAGCACCTTGATCTCTTCGTCGGTCTTGGCAGATACGCGATCGGCGATGGCTATCGCCTCGTCTTTGGCGAACTTGACGATCGATTCGGCGTTTGCCTTCGCCTCGTCCAGCGCCGCCGCCGCTTTTTCGCGGTTTGAGCGCGCCTCTTTGGCTTTGTCCTGCGCCTTTTCAAACGCCGAGACGATCGAGCGCGTCCGATCGCCGAAAAACTTCCTGACAAAATCGGCGAGCAGGTAATAGGTCAAGCCGGCGAATATGGCGAAGTTGATAGTCCGCCACAGAATATCCAGCTCCCCCTCCGCGCCAAACGCCGCCGCGGCTGCGGAAATAAGTAGTATAAACGCTCTCACCAATCCTCCTTACGCCGCTATAAATTTAGTTTTGATCCGCTCTTTGAACAGCGGCGCCTCGCCAAGCAACGCGCTTTTGAGATTGGTTTCGTCCAGACGCAGGGCGCTTTCAAACGCGCCAAGTTCGGCGGCGATCGTTTCGCGCTCGGCGTTCAGCCGCGTTTCGGCTTGCAGTTTAGCCTTGATCGAGGCTTCCTCTTTGATCTTGCCCGCCTCTTTTTTCGCGGCGCGCAAAATCTCCTCCGCCTCCGCTTTCAATCTGGCGGCTTCGGCTATATCGTCGTCCGCGCCGCCCTGTTCGTTTTGCAGATGCAATCTTCTGGCTTCTATATGGCGCAAAACCGGCTGAAACAGCGTCGCGTTCAGAAATACCAGCAGAGCGATAAACAGAGCGAAGAAGCCGCCCATCAAAATCGGACTGAATTTAATCATCAACCACCCCTATAACGAATCTCTAATGCTAACACAACGAAACTAAGCGCCGCGAAAACAGACCTCATATAGCCCCCGCCTGTTTTTCGATCAGCCGCGCGAAGCGATCGCGATCGTCCGTCTCGTTAAACGAAATAACCAGATCGTTTCGCTTGCCGCGCGCCGCGAAGCCTTGCGCCTTGAGCTTCGCCACAAGATCGCTTAGATCGATGCCGGAGGCGATCGGCTTGAGGTTTTTCACGCCGCCCTCGCGCCTGATCGATTGCAGCAGCGCCTCCGTCTCGCGGACGGCGAGTTTCTGATTGACGATGCTATCGACTAGTTTGCGCTCGTCGCGCTCGCTTAAACCGACTAAAATCTTGCCGTGCCCGTAGCTGATCTTTTCGCTCGCGATCGCCTCTTTGGCGTATTCGCCAAGCTGGAGGAGCCGCAGCATATTCGTTATATAGGCGCGGCTTTTGCCGACTAGATCGGCTAGCGCCTCGTGGGTGAGGTTATGCTCGGCGATCAGCTCGTTGAACGATTCGGCAAGCTCCAGCGGGTTGAGGTCTTGGCGCTGGATATTTTCAATGAGCGCCAGCTCGCGCAGTTTCGAGTAGTTGATGTCGGCTACGATCGCCCGTATCGTGTTAAGCCCCGCCAGTCTGGAGGCTTTCAGCCGCCGTTCGCCCGCGATCAGCACAAACTTGCCGTCCTTTTCAAAGACGACGATCGGCTGCAATAGTCCGTGCTGTTTGATCGAGGCGGCAAGATCGGCTAGCGCCTCGTCGTCGAAGCGTTTTCTGGGCTGAAACGGGTTTGGCGCGATCTCGTCGATCTCAAGGATCAAAATCGCCTCCGTGTTGCCGCGAATATCCGCCGCGTACGCCTCCTCCACCTCGTCCAAGATCGCGCCGATGCCGCGCCCTAAAGTCGCGCGCTTAGCCAACTCTGGCTCCGGAGAGGATCGCGCCGGCAAGATGCTGATACGCCGAGGAGCCTATCGATTTAACATCGTATAAGATCACGGGTTTGCCAAAGCTGGGCGATTCGGCGAGCTTGATATTGCGCGGGATATAGATGTAGCTTTCGCCCTCCTCGTCCTCGCCGCCGATTGGAAACAGGTGCGCCGGATAGTGCTCTTTAAGCTCGCTGAAGACCTGTTTGGAGAGGTTGTTGTTGGAGCTGTACATCGTGGGCAGGAATCCGCGAACCTTCAGCGAGGGGTTGATGGTTTTGTGGATCATCTTTACCGTGTTGAACAGCTGCGCCAAGCCCTCCATAGCGAAATATTCGCACTGGATCGGGATAATCACGCTATCGGCGGCGCACAAGGCGTTGATGGTAATCAGCCCAAGCGTCGGCGGCGTGTCGATGATCAGATAGTCGTACTCCTCGCGCGCGCCCTGAATCTTCTCTTTGAGCGCGAGCTCCTTTTGCGCGTACTCTTTGGAGTACAGCTCCTTTTCCAGCCCTACAAGACCGATATTGGAGGGCGCGAGATCGAGGTTGGCAAGCTGCGTTTTAAGGATAATATCCTTCAGCTCTTTGGCGCCACGCAACACGTGATATATGTTGTATTCGTAGGCGTTCCTGCGAAATCCGTAGTGGCTGGTGGCGTTCGCCTGAGGATCGGCGTCGATCAACAGCACCCGCTTTTCCGCGACGGCTAACGACGCGGCTAGATTGACTGCGGTCGTCGTTTTGCCGACCCCGCCCTTTTGATTGGCTATCGCAATTACTTCGCTCATCGCTTGCTAAACACCCTTTCTTGCCCGACCCGAACCGAACCGTCGGATTCCAAAACCGCCTCTTTTAGCGGGAGATCGCCTAACTCCGTATGTACGCCGTAGGCGCGACTGAGGGGATATTCTAATCTGTACCCGCTAAAAACTTCGCCCCAACTCCGCCCCTTTTGCGCCTCTTGCAAAAAATCAGCCAGCAAAGAGGCGGGATCAAAGGCTATGTCGATCGCCCCGAAAGCTTCGTCCGGCGCGGCAATATTAACCCCGACGCCGCACAGGATCGCCTCGCCGAACCGTTTTGTGATCGCGCCGCCGATCTTTTTGCCGCCGAGATAGAGATCGTTAGGCCACTTAAGCCACGCTTTCGATCCGCGCGCGCTCAGGCGCTCTTTGAACAGATAGCCAAAATAGAGCGAGGCGCTCTGCGGCGGCAGATCGCTTGGCAGGCGCGCTAGCTCGATCGCGAAGGAAAAGGCGAGATTGCCTTTGGCGCCCTGCCAGCGGTTGTCGCGGCTGCCGATTCCGTCGGTCTGATCGAGCGTCCAGACGCAGATTGGCGGCTTAAGATCGCCGTTTTTTAGCGCGTTTTCAAGCAGGATTTGCGTCGATGCGGTTGATTCAAGATAGCGTATCTCCAACGCCCAGCCTCCTTCCGTTTATATAATCGACCGCGCTCATAGCGTTCTTGCCGCTTGGCTTTACTTTGGCGATCGTTATCGCGCCCGTTTCGCAGGCGATCGTTACGGCGCCGCTAGATCGATCGACGGCGATAATCTCGCCGATCTTATGGCGGCTAGGGGCTGTTTTTGGCTCGCTTATCGTTAGTTCCAGCAACTGTAAGCCGTCTTTAAGGTAGATGTTAGGCCAGCCGTAATAGGCTCTGAAAGCGCGTTCGATCGCTGCCGCCGATCGGTTAAAATCGATCAGACCGTCCTCTTTTTTGATCTTTTTAACCATATTGGCGCCGCAGTTTTGCTGCGCGATCGGGTTGAGCGAGTCGTATTTTGCCATAGCGCTTAATATCAATTTCGCGCCCAGTTTGGCGAGCGCGACCGTCAGCGTTTTGAGATTATGCGGGGCGGTTTCGATCGGCGCGAAACCGAGCGTCGCGCCGCTGTCGAGCTTTTTGCCGATAGCCATCAGCGTCAGCCCCGTTAATCGATCGCCGTTTAACAGCGCCGCCTGAATCGGCGAGGCGCCGCGATATTTGGGCAGCAAAGAGGCGTGGAGGTTGAGGCAGGGCGCGATCGCCAAAACGCGATCGCCAATCATCTGCCCGTACGCCGCGACCACGATCAGATCGGGCTTAAGCGCCGCCAGATCGCCGGCTATATCGTCGAGCTTGCGCGGCTGCGCGATCGCCAGCGCGCGCTTTAACGCCGCTACTTTAACTGGCGGCGCGGTTAAGCGCTTGTCTCTGCCGACGGGCTTATCCTCGCTCGTAACGACAAGCGCGATATTAGCGCCGCGATCGCATAGATCGTCTAGTATGATCGCCGCGTATTCGGGCGCGCCCATAAAAACCAGCTTCAAAGCGCCTGCCGCTCCTTCCAGCTAAACTCTTTTGGCAGTGTATCACATCGCCGGCGCGGATACGGTAGACGAAAACGCCCCGCTAGGTTTGCGGAGCGGGATAATTTGGGAAAAGGGAAAGTTTTATGTCGGAGATTGAACTAGGTTTGCAATCTTCCGGTCGCCGATAAATATAATTAAGAAAGAGTTTGCGTTCGGTTCAGTTTATCTAACTTACCAACTGCGTCATAGCCTCTCTCATAACCTGACGACTTACGCTAGTAAGCGCGACTCGGAGATTGCTTGCCTAGAGCTTAGGTATTGCGCCTAAACTTCTGGAAGTATAGCAGAAGCGTAACACCCCACCATTGCTATCGATCAACTTTTTGAAATTAATTGTTTTTCTTAATCTACAATTTATTTTTCACGCTCAAAACGCTTGAACGCATATCGCCGCCAAGCGGAACCGGCGGCAACGCGGACGGCGGAAACGCGCGTAAAACTTGATCGCATCTAGTAGTTTTTGGCTCTTTTTGCGGCGCGCTTGAGCGATCGCGCTAAACGAAAGAGGGCTTGCGGCGAAACTTGCCGGCGATTTAGGCGTATAATACGAAGCTAAATCAAGGGGCGTCGTTTGGCGCGAAGCGGGCGGCAATGGATTTTGAAACGATAGAAAATATATCGCTAAGACAAAAAGGCGCGATAAAGGAGTATAAACCTAGCTGGGACTCCACGCTCTTTCGCGTCGGCGGCAAGATGTTTATCCTCGTTATGCACGACGAAACAACGCCTATGATGAACTTCAAAAACGATCCCTTCGTCAATCTCCATCTGCGCGAAAAATATAGCGATATTACCGCCGCGTATCATATGAACAAAAAACATTGGAACACGCTCTATTATAAACGCGCTACAATTAGCCGCGATCTGTTAAAACA
>JAITEA010000025.1 GCA_031282285.1 Helicobacteraceae bacterium | reverse complement strand
AAAAGGGGGTATGGCGTAAAATCCGTCTCCAATTAAACGCCTGCGAGGATTTTGATCAATGATTACGGTTATAAAGCGCGACGGACGGCGCGAAGCTCTCGAGATCGCCAAGATTCAGAAGTTCACCGCCGACAGCGTGGCGGGGCTGAGCAATGTCAGCCAATCCGAGCTGGAGCTTGACGCCAAACTGCAATTTCGAGACGGCATCAGCACCGCCGATATTCAGCAGACGCTTATCCACACCGCCGCCGACAAAATCGATGTCGATCGCCCCGACTGGACTTTTGTCGCCGCTAGACTGTTTATCTACGATCTCTATCACCGCGTCGGCAAGGCGACGATGGGCGTCAAAGGCAAGGCGTATCAGCCGCTTAAACGCTATTTCGAGGTGGGCGAGCGCGAGGGGCGCATACTCAAAGGCTTGGGCGCGAAGTACGATCTAGACGATCTCGATGGCTGCATCAGACCCGATCGCGACTATCAGTTCACCTATCTTGGGATCAAAACGCTCTACGATCGCTACCTGCTCAAAAACCGCAACAACGAGCCAATCGAGCTGCCGCAGCAGATGTTTATGGCGGTGGCGATGTTTCTGGCGCAAAACGAGCGCGATCGTCAGGAGTGGGCGAAGCGCTTTTACGACGCGCTCTCCAAGTTCGAGGTGATGACGGCGACTCCGACGCTATCCAACGCCCGCACGCCGCGCCACCAGCTCAGCTCGTGCTTCGTGGGCAGCACGCCCGACAATATCGAGGGTATTTTTGACGCATACAAAGAGATGGCGCTGCTCAGCAAATACGGCGGCGGCGTGGGCTGGGACTGGTCTAAGGTGCGCGCCGGCGGCAGTTTCATCGACGGGCACAAAAACGCGGCGGGCGGCGTGGTGCCGTTTTTGAAGATCGCCAACGATCTTGCCGTGGCGGTCGATCAGCTAGGCACGCGCAAAGGCGCGATCGCCGTCTATATCGAGCCGTGGCACAAAGACGCGCTGGACTTTCTGGACTTGCGCAAAAACAGCGGCGAGGAGCGGCGCAGAACGCACGATATTTTCCCCGCGCTGTGGATATGCGATCTGTTTATGAAACGCATAGAGAGCGACGGCGACTGGTCGCTGTTTGATCCGTTTAATGTGCCCGATCTGACCGATCTGTACGGCGAGGCGTTCGAGCGCGCCTACGAAGCCTACGAGCAAGATCAGGATATTCCGCGCATATATATCAAGGCAAAAGACCTCTGGAAAAAGATTCTGCTCAGCTATTTCGAGACGGGTATGCCGTTTCTGTGCTTCAAGGACACGGCAAACGAGAGCAACCCCAATAACCATATCGGTATGATCCGCAGCTCCAATCTATGCACGGAAATATTCCAAAATACCGCGCCAAACGACTATGTGGTGCGGATCGCGTTTGAGGACGGCGGTTTCGAGGAGCGTATGGAGGAGGATACGATCACGACCGATCTGGGGATCAAGAAGCCAGCCAACAAGATAAGCTCGCTTGATTCGCTGCAAGGGCGCAAGGTTTACGCCGTGGAAAAGATCGCCAAAAGCGGGCTGACGGCGGTGTGCAATCTAGCCAGCATCAATCTATCAAAAATCAATACCAAAGAGGACATCGAGCGCGTGGCGCCGATCGCGGTGCGAATGCTGGATAATGTGATCGATCTAAACTTCTATCCGCTTGCCAAAGTCAAAACGACCAATCTGAAAACGCGCGCCATCGGGCTTGGCGTGATGGGCGAGACGGAGTTTCTGGCTACGCGCGCGATCGAGTGGGGGAGCGAGGAGCATCTGCGCGTTATCGACGAGATTATGGAGACGATCAGCTACAACGCGATCAACGCTTCGGCGGATCTGGCGGTTGAAAAAGGCGCGTATGACAACTACGAGGGCAGCAAGTGGTCTCGCGGGATTATGCCGATCGACTCCGCCAACAAAGAGGCGCTGAGGCTCGTCGATCGCGGCGGGCTGTTTGGCTTGGCGTATAATTGGGACGATCTGCGCGCGAAGGTCAAGCGGCAGAAGATGAGAAACGGGCATCTGATGGCGATCGCGCCCACAAGCTCGATCTCGATCTTGATTGGCACCACGCAGGCGATCGAGCCGATCTATAAGCGCAAATGGTTCGAGGAGAATCTAAGCGGTATGATCGCCGCCGTCGCGCCGAAGCTCTCGCCCGAAAACTGGAACTACTACGCGCCAGCTTACGATCTGGATCAAACGCTGCTGGTCAAAGCCGCCGCGATCCGTCAGAAGTGGATCGATCAAGGGCAGAGCCTTAATCTGTTTTTCAAGATCGGCGAAACGACGGGCAAACGCCTGAGCGATGTATATCATCTGGCGTGGAAGCTGGGACTTAAAAGCGTCTATTATCTACGCAGCGAAAGCGCCGAATTCAAAAACGAAGCGCCCAAAGCGGTCGATAGGAGCGTCGAGTGCGACGGCTGCCAATAGCGTTTAACGCGTTTTTTATGCTAAGAGTCCGCTAATGCCAGAAAACAAAAATATCGGAAAACTGGAGCGACTGTATATAAAAGGCTATAAGTCCATTAAGGAAATGGATATTAATTTTGGAGAAATTAATATTCTGATTGGGGCAAACGGAGCTGGAAAGAGCAATTTTATAGGCTTTTTCCGCTTTATGAGAATGTTGATTCAAAAAGAGCTACAACTGCATATAGCTACCGAAGGCGGCGCGAATAAATTACTGTTTTTTGGCAAAAAGGCGACTAGTCAATTACATTTTAATCTGCTGTTTCCGCCAAACGGATACAAAGCTACAATGATTACGGATAATGCCGACGGTCTTGTTTTTCAAGATGAAACAGAGTATTTTAACGCGTCAAATACTAATTATGAAGGCGGGGAAAAACTTTATAGTATAGCTAATATCGGAGGACGAGAATCAAATCTATCCAACAAGGGCGTATCAGGTTATATAATCAAGTATATTTCCGACTGGAAAATCTACCATTTTCACGATACAGGATATTCCTCTCCTATGAAGCAAACCGCCAACATAAACGATAATGCGTCTTTGGCTGAGGATGGGAAAAATATAGCCTCATTTTTAAGGCGCATAAAAGAAGAAAATTATGACAATTATACAGAGATAGTCGATACAATACAACGCATTGCTCCTTTTGTGCAAGATTTTATATTAGAACCAGAGACGGCAAATAAAGATACTATTCGCCTTAAGTGGAAGCATAAGGGTAGCAGCGACTATTTTGACGCAAGCGATTTTTCGGACGGAACGCTTAGGTTTATCTGTTTGACGGTTTTACTTTTACAGTCAAATAAACCGACAACTATTTTGCTTGACGAACCGGAACTAGGGCTTCACCCCGCCGCGCTTAACTTGGTGGCAAGTCTTCTTAAGATCGCATC
>JAITEA010000177.1 GCA_031282285.1 Helicobacteraceae bacterium | reverse complement strand
TACTCGGCGTTAAACCCGCCGTCCTTTGCCGCGCGTATCGTTCGCGAAACGCCGCCGATCGTCTTGACAGAAGGCGATTTTGCCGCGATAAACGCGCCCGATCGCCGCGTAATTACGATGGGTACGGAGATAGGTTCCGCGTCCTTGAATGGGATAAAAATCAGCCTGTCCGCGCCGCTTGCGCCCTCGCTGGCTACAAAGGTCAGCCCCTTATCGTCGATAAACGCCTCGCCCTTCGCCGGCGCGAGAACGATCAGCGGTTCAAACTTGAACGACGACCAAAACGGAGCGCGAATCCTCCCGCCCTCCTCGACCTCCAAAAACGCCTCAAGCGCGATCAGCCCGCGCGCGGTGATCGCAATCTGCTTTTTGGCGAGCGCGTCCTCTTTCGTGGCGTAAACGGCGAAAAAACCGCCTCTTGGCTCGCCCGAATACGAAACCGTCTCGCCCTCGATCGCGACCGCTCCATAAGGCGGCGGGGTTATCGCGGGCGGCGCGTTTTTGGCTATGTCGCCTATTACCCACCTGAAGGCGTCGGGCTTTGCGCGATCGACGATATCAAAGGAGATAAAACGGCTGCAACTAGAACCGAGCGGCGCGATCTCGATAAGCCCTTCGCCTTTTTTGCGTAGCGCGGCGACTTCGATATAGTTTTCGGCTTCGTTGATTTTCAGATCGATAACCGCCGGCGTATGATTGATAGCAATCCACTTTTCGTTCAAAAACAGCCGTATCCGCTCAGGCTTGCCGCCGGCGTCCAGAGCGCGATGGTCGAACTCTTCCGCGAACGCGAACGAGAGCAAAAACAGCAAAAAGAGCGGAAGCCTCCTCATTTGACGCATTCTAACCGCGAACGACTAAAAATCGCGGTTTGTCGCGAAACAATCCATAAACGCCGCAAATTTAATATAAACCTATCTAAACTATGCAAAACACTTTATAAGGAGACGGCAATGATCGATTGGGCAAAGGAGCTTAGGCTCGACTCGGTGGGGAAGGTTTATCGCAACCTCTCGTACGACGCGATCTACGAGCAAGAGGTCAAGAACAACGAGGTCGTCGTAACCAAAAGCGGCGCGGCGGCGGTCGATACGGGCAAGTTCACGGGGCGCAGTCCCAAAGACAAGTACTTCGTGAAAGCCGATCCGTCGCAAAAATATATCGCGTGGGGCAAGGTCAATCAGCCCACGACCAAAGAGGCGTTCGACGATCTCTTCGCGCTTGCCAAAGCGCAACTAAGCGGCAAAGAGATCTACGTTTTCGACGGCTACTCGGGCGCCAACGCCAAAACCCGCAAGAGCGTGCGGTTCGTTACGGAGCTGGCGTGGCAGCACCACTTCGTAACCAATATGTTTATCCGCCCCGACAAGCGCGATCTGGAGGGCTACAAGCCAGATTTCATCGTCTATAACGCCTGCAAAACGGTCGATAACGACTACAAAAAACACGGGCACAACTCCGAAGTGTTCGTCGTGTTCAACATCGAGGAGAATATAGCGCTGATCGGCGGCACATTCTACGGCGGCGAGATGAAAAAGGGCATCTTCACGATGATGAACTACTGGCTGCCGCTTCAGAATATCCTCTCTATGCACTGCTCGGCGAATGTGGGCGAGAAGGGTGATACGGCGCTGTTTTTCGGGCTTAGCGGCACGGGCAAAACGACGCTTTCAACCGATCCCAAGCGCAGGCTGATCGGCGACGACGAACACGGCTGGGACGACGACGGCGTGTTTAACTTCGAGGGCGGCTGTTACGCCAAAACGATCAAGCTCGATCCCAAGAGCGAACCGGAAATCTACGCGGCGATCAAGCGCGACGCGCTGCTTGAAAACGTGGTAATCCGCGCCGACAAGAGCGTCGATTACGACGACGGAAGCAAGACGGAAAACACCCGCGTCAGCTATCCGATCGAACACATAGAAAACCACGAAAAAACGCTTAAAGCGGGGCATCCGAGCAACATTATCTTTTTGTCCTACGACGCGTTTGGCGTGCTGCCGCCCGTGGCGAAGCTGACCAAGGAGCAGGCGATGTACTACTTCTTGAGCGGTTACACGGCGAAAGTCGCGGGGACGGAACGCGGCGTTACCGAACCTCAGACGACCTTCAGCGCGTGCTTTGGCGAGGTGTTTATGACGCTCCACCCGACCGATTACGCCAAACTGCTGGGCGAAAAGATCGACAAGCACAAAGTCAATGTCTATCTGGTAAATACGGGGCTTAGCGGCGGCGCGTACGGCGTGGGCAAGCGAATGAGCATCAAAACGACGCGCGGTTGCGTGAACGCGATCTTGGACGGATCGATCGAAAAATCAAAGTTCAAAACCACGCCGATCTTCGGGCTTGCGATACCAGAATCCTTAGAGGGCGTGGATAGCGCGATTTTGGATCCAAAAAGCGCGTGGGCGGACAAGGCGGCGTACGACGCGACGGCGAAAAAACTCGCCGAAGAGTTTATTAAAAACTTCAAACGCTATCAGGGCGGTAACAGCGCGTTTGATTTCAGCGCCGCGGGACCTAAAGTTTAAGTTTGCGATCGCGCCGGACGCTTACTGTTTCGGCGCGATCAAGGGGGGCGTATGTCGATACCGTTTGCGAAAGAGAATAGACACAGAGTTCTTAAGGCGATAGAGGGCGATATCTCTTACGAGCGCTTATCTCCCGCCGAATGGCGCCAGTTTGTGCAAAACTATAATTACGACGACGGCATAGAGCCGTTTGAGTGGCTGATCAAGCAAAAAATATGCGACAAAGGTACGGCGCTCTGTCTGTATTGGCATTTAGACCCGTTTTACTACTACGAGGAGAGTTTTAAGGATATTGACAATCCTAATTACAAACTTATCAGAGAAATAGAGGATAGATTCGCCGCGGGATTTTACGAAAACGAGGAGTTCGCTTTCGATCCTTACGACAACGATCCAAACGCCAAATGCGAGTTTATGCCCAAAAACGCGGATACCAGCATTATCCCCGATATAATGCTACAAAAGACAAACGGCGTTCCGTTTGGCAGAGTAGACCTTGAATTCGCGTTTTTAAGAGCGCCAAACGAAAAAGAGAGCGAGACGATCGATAAAAAGATAAATAACGCGATCGCTATTTTGCGGCAAATAGACGCGGCGTATCTTTATAACGATACGGACAAAACGGTAGAAGCCATAGCAAACGCCGTCGCCCATTTCGCGGGCAAAGAGCTAGGCGCGATAGAAATAAACGATCTCTCGTTTTTGTGGCTGGACTGCGTAGCCAAAAAACACGGCTGGTCTTGGGTTATGTGGGATTATGAAACAGGCGCGACATACGGCGTATCGAACAGATCAAAATCTCTGACTTGTCTGGCAAATACTATTATTACACATACAATCGACGGCTTTCAGAAACCGCAAATTATAACTAAGCTATATTGGGAGCTATCGGACGAGAATGCGATAGACAATATCTATTCCGGCATAGGATTACTGTTTTATACAAGCCATCTGGAGTTTATTGGCGCTCGCGCCGATTGATCTCGCTTTTATATTCTTCCAGCCGATCTTGCAGCAATTTATGTAACGCGCGATAATCGCATTTTATTACATCAAAATCAATCATTATTGGACTACCGCTAACTATTTGGTTAATGCCGTCTAACATTCGCGATATTGGTTTGGTCCATTTATGGATATACTCGTTTGGATTATCGACATTGATCGCTATATATCTCACGATCAGATCGATTTCTATCTTTTCGATATTTTTCCACAATATACGCCTAATAGATAACGAGCTTGCGTTATCTACTACGCCTTCGTCGTCTATAATCAGCGCTGGTTTAGAGCTAAATAGTTTATTAATCATAAGCGCGCCCATTAGCACGCCTAAAATGATGCCTAGCAATCCGCTAGAAACTAGAATCAAAGACGCAAGTTCAGGCGCGAACCTTATGCGCGTAAGCGGCGAATACGGATTTATTTCCGTCAAGGCAAACTCGACGCCGCCGGCGATCAGTGGGATAGCCGCGAGGAAAAATAAAGTTATCTTTAGTTTGTTAAGCCGAATCGTTACGCTATCATCCATCGTCTTGCGTCCTTCAAGAAGGCGATCATAGCGCCAACGCCATTTAGAAAAAGCCGCGATCAAAGCAAAAATGGGCTGAAAGCGGCGATCGCGACCGCCTGTTTTCGCGCAATCAAGCGGTATTAAGCAAAAACGATGCAAACTATCAAGATGCGTTTACCAATTTTGATTTTTCTGTGCGTATTTGGCGTTTTCGCGCTGGCTTTGGAGGACGCGAGGTACCCGGGCGGCGTCGCGATCGTCCCGCTCAGCGAGTTTGGCAAGATCGCGCCCATAGCGTTTTGCGACGACAGGCGGCTTAAAATACAGAAGCTGCCAAGCGGCGAATGGGCGGCGATCGTAGGCGTGTCGATCGACGCGAAGCCGAACGCCAACAAGTATCTATCCTATTGGACGATCGAGGGCAAGTCGGCGATCGTGCCGTTTAAGATCGGCGATAAAGCTTATCCGATCCAGCGGCTTACGATCGATCAAAGTATGGAGGCGCTGGATCAAGCGACTATCGATAGAGTCGCCAAGGAGCGCGGGATTATCGCCGCCGCGATCGCGGAGTTCTCCGAGGATATCGGGGGCGATACGCGGATGCGCGCGCCGCTGATCGCGCCGATTAGCTCCGCGTTTGGCTTGCGGCGCGTTATCAACAAAACGCCGCGCAGACCGCATAGCGGAACCGATCTCGCCGCGCCGAAGGGAACGCCGATCGCCGCGCCAAGTAGCGGCGTCGTGGCGCTCGAGGGCTCGCACTTTTACTGCGGAAACTTCGTTTTGCTAAATCACGGCGAGGGGCTTTTCACGCTCTACTGCCATCTCGATCGTAGCGCGGTAAAGACGGGGCAGGCGACGAAAACGGGCGCTATCGTCGGATATGTCGGCGCGACGGGGCGGGTTACGGGCGCGCACCTGCATTGGAGCGCGGCGCTTAACGGGGCGTGGTTTGATCCTCTTCTGCTCGTCTCGCGCGCAGATTTAGCCAAACTAACGCCAAAACCGCAATCGCCCCAAAAACGATAGCTTCTGTCAAAAAGCCGGCGGCAAACTCCGCTATCACCGCCGCGCGACCAGCATATCGATATCGCTCCTGCGCAGCAGCGATTCGGCGGAACTGCCGATCATCATCGGCACAAACGACTCAATCCCCTTCGCGCCCGCGACGATCAGATCGACGCCTTCGCCTCTTGCCGTCTCCAAGATTGTATCCGAAGGCGACGCGCTGGCTCTGACGATCGTTTTGACTTCGCGATCGCCAAAGATCGGCGATTTGACGAACTCGTCCAGATTGGCGATCGCCTCGTTGCGCATCGTTTCAAGCATAGAGCTTGCCTCGTCGGTAAGCGCGCCGTAGTACGAGGCGGTTATATCGTTTGGCGCCAGATAGGCGTTAAAGACTATAAACTCCGCGTCGCCAAAGCTCTCTAAGGCAAAATTGGCGGCATTGACGGAGGATTCCGAAAAATCGGCGGCGATCATAACGCGCTTGTAAGGAACCGCGTTTTCGTTCTTGACGACCAAGATCGGCAGATCGGCAAGCTCGATCGCGCGCCGTGCCGTCGTGCCCAAGAGCAGATCGGAGATATGAAACTCGCCGTGATCGCCAAGCGCGATAAGATCGGCTTGCAGCTCCTTTGCCGTCTGGATTATGGTCGCGCTCGGAGCGCCTTCCAGCGCGATCGCTTCGCCCTGAACGCCAAGCGCTTCAAGCGTCTCGTTCAGCCGCTTTTTGCTCGCTTCAAGCGCGGATTCGACGCCTATCTTGTTGAAAAGCCGCCCGAAAAAACTGCGCGGGTTTATCGCGTGCACGAGCGCCAGCCGCGCGCCGCTTAGCTTGGCTAGCGCGGCGGCTTTATTGACGGCGACGGCGCTCCTTGGCGAAAAATCGGTCGCCGCGACGATAGTTTTCACTATGCGCCTCCTTTTTTGCTTGGCATTTTACTAGGTTGAACTGAACGCGCGGCGCGACATTAAGCATTTTTTGTGTATCGTGCGATAGTTTTTGGCAAAAGGGGTGTTTCGGGCTTGAGATAATTTGTGTTTTCGCGCTTAAGCGCACAGACCCTCCCTTTTGTCGCCTCGCGGCTTTCTCGGACGCTTAGTCCGCTTGTAGTTTTTAAGGAAAACAGTGAAACAGCTCTATGTTGGCAACCTGCCATACAACGCAACCGAAGAACAAATACGCGCCGCTTTCGCGGCTTATGGCGCCGTCAGCGCGGTTAGAATGATGAACGATCGCGAAACGGGACGCTTCCGCGGCTTTAGTTTCGTCGAAATGGACGACTCCGACGCGCTCAAAGCGATCGAAAACCTTGACGGCAAGGATTTCGGAGGTCGCAGCCTTCGCGTAAACGAAGCGCGCGATCGCGACGCCCGCCCGCCCCGCCGCAGCAACGGCTGGTAAGCTAAATCTCGGCGCGGTTTAAGAGTTTTCT
>JAITEA010000202.1 GCA_031282285.1 Helicobacteraceae bacterium | reverse complement strand
CTTTGCTTGAAAGCGTTCAACAGATCAAGTAGCGTCGATTCGCCCTTTGGCTCAAAAACAAACGGCTGATAGGCGCCCAGATAGTCGTGTTCGGCGTTAAAACGGAAAACTCTAGCCTCGATTTTCATAGCCTCTCCCGATGCGATTTTTTATATTATATCAGCGGTTTCTTAGGCGGGGGTTAAAGATGGTCGGGATGACAAGATTCGAACCTGCGACCTCACCCACCCCAAGGGTGCGCGCTACCAGACTGCGCCACATCCCGACAAACGAAGGCGCGTATTGTACCCTTTTGGCGTTTAAGCGCCGCCAAGATCGACGCGCTCGCCAAAAACAAACGCGGCTCTTACCGCGCCCTGCAGCGTTTTGCCGCTCCAAAAGCTCTTTGCCACGCCCTCGCGCGCGCTAACTTCGCGCTTGGCGTTTGGATCAAATACGATCAGATCGGCTCTTAAACCCGCTTGAAGCGCGCCGCAAGGCTCGCCCAAAATACGCGCCGGATTAAGCGACGCGGCGCGGATAAACTCCTCGATCGTCAGTTTGCCTTCGGCGATTAGATCGGAATAAGCCAAACATAAGAATATGGAGGATATATCCGCCCCGTCGCTGGCAAGCTCGAAAGGGCGATCGCGCGAGCTTGCGTCTTGCGGCAGATGACCGCTTGAAACGACGGCGATCGCGCCGCTTTTCACGCCCGCGATCAGCGCGTCGCGGTCGGTTTTGGCTCTAAGCGGCGGAAAGATTTTGCACGAAACATTGAAATCGTCGCACGATTCGTCGCTTAAGAGCAGATGCGGCAGCAGCGCCTGCGCGAAAAGGCGATCGCCGATATAGGGCTTGATCGCCTCCAGCGTCCGCTCGGCGCTGATCGCCTCGACGACCAGCTTGCAGCCCACGGCGCGCGCGATCTGGACAATCCGCGCCGCTTCGCTGCTCTCGGCAAAATCGGGCAGCGCGGGCAGCCCCAATCGCGAGGCGATCTCGCCGTCGTGCATCGCGCCGGCGCCTTCCAGCGCCAGATTTTTGCAGGTAAAAAAAACGCACCTATCCGCCATAAGCGCGTATTCGCACGCCCTGCGGATCAGGTTGCTATCGAGCGTCGTTTTGCCCTCTATGGCGCTCGCGCCGGCTATAAACAGTTTGGCGATATCGTTTAGCTTGCCGCCCTCTTTGGCAATCTCGCCCGCGACCAGCGTTCTGGCGGCTTTCGCGCTCGATGATTTGGTCAGGATATACTCGACGATCGCCTCGTTTTCGATCGGCGGGTTGGTATCCGGCGCGGCTAAGATCGTCGTCGCGCCGCCCAAAACGGCGTTTCTCACGCTCTGATTGATAGTCTCGATCCGCTTGCTGCCGGGTTCGCGCAGATGAAAGTTCAGATCGACAAGCCCGGGCAGAAGCCATTCGCCCGCCGCGTCGAAAACCGCTTCGCCGCTTCTGGGTTTTAGATCGCCAATCTCGGCGATAATCCCGCCTTCCGTCCTTAACGCGCCGCCTCTTTGCCCGCTCGCGTCCGTCAAAACCGCGTTTGTTATCAGCATATTGCCCCGATCGCCGTTACTTCGCCCGATATTGTAGCCTCGCGCCTCTTTTTGCCCGCGTTTTACCCGATTTGCGCGCATAGATCGCGCAGGCGCTCGAGCGTCGCCTTGATAATCAAAACGCCCTCTTTGTAAAGCGCCGCCGTATCCGATCGTTTAACGCACAGCAGCGATTTGATCAGCGCGTTTGTCAGATGCCAGAAACTGCCGCGCAGAAACGGCGCGCCGAAACGGAGATTTAGTTCTAGCTTATGCGACGCCTCTAGCGCGGCTTTCGCGGCGGCAAACAGCGTTTTTTTATCGCTTGGCGCGAAGCTATTCAGCGTCGTTATCAGCGCGGTTTTCGCCGCGTCAAGCTCCCGCGCTATATCGATCGCGTTCGCGCCGCTTGTTACGGCAAAACAGCTTTTGATCGCCGCGATCGCAGCCGCTTTATCGCCGCGGCTTTCGATCCGAGTTTTGGCGGCTTGTAACGGCTTGGCGCCGACGATAAACGCGCCGTCGGAGAGATTGAAAACCTTCGCTCGCGGCTTTGAGGCGATCGCAGCTTCAAGCGCGGCGCGGCTGTGCGCCAGCAGCGAATTGGTCCATATATCGCCGCTGAAGTTCCCCCTTGTCGCGATCTGTTCCGCGCTCGCGTCGGCTCTCTCGTCGTAAAACGACCGCGCGGCGTGCATCTTTTTGTCGCGCCGAAAGCCAGCGTCCAAACCGCACAGATATATTTCATCGGAAAACTCCAGCGCCAGCGCCAGCGCCGCGTTGCCCACGATCGGGCTTGAAAAGGCTACCCGATCGTCGCTAAACGAGCTTGCGGCGGCGCCGTCGCGGGTGAAAACAAAGCTCTCTTTCGCCGCCGCGAGCGTACTCGGATCGACCAGATCGGCGGCTATAAGCGCTATATCGCCGATCGGCGCGGCTTGCAATATCGCGGAAAGATGATCCATTCGCTCGATCTCTATATGAAAATCGGGCGTTACTCCGGCGCTTAACAGCGGTTTCAGCGCCGTCCCCGCGCTGAAAATCACAAGCTTTTTTTGGTTATCCCACAGAAAATCTAGCAAAGTTTCCAGCGAGGCGCCGTTACCGACGACGGCGATCGCGAAATCTATTTTGGCGTTTTTGCGCAGGCGCGGCGCGGCGCGATTGGCGATCGCGTTTTTGACGCCGACCAGCTCGTCCTCGCTCGTCCCCCAGCCGCGCAGACACTCTTTGTGCGCGATCGCTATCTGTCTGATCGCGTCTATGTTCTCGGCGCGATTATCCGCGATCAGCTCCAGTCTGATAAACCCCCGCGAAAACCTGTCGATCGCGAAAAACTCCCGCGCCAGATCGGAACGCATCTTGCCGCCGACGATCAGCAGGTTGGCTTTGGCGGGATCCAAAAACCGCTCGTAATCCAAAAAATAGCAGGAGATAACAAACCATTCGGGATCGCTTTCAAAAATAATCGCGCCGTTTGAAAGCCGCTTGTTTTCGTCCAAGATCGCGATATGCGCTATCGCGCCCACGCCGCAGAATACGACCGGCGGCAACGGCGCGCTCTCGTCAAAATGCGCCCGATCGGGCGTGAAATCCAGATCGCTTTCAGCCAGCGAGAGTATTTCGTTTACGCCGTTTGCGGTTAGGGCGTTTATATCGGCTTTGGCGAAATCCTGAATCGCGACCGCCTTGTAGCGCGGGTTTGCCAGCGGATTGACCGCCAGCGCTTTGGCGCGCTCAAACAAAGCGCCGTCAAACAGAAGCCGATCGCCCTCTTGGATATTAAGCCCGTTTTGGCTTATATGAAGTTTAAGCCGCTCGTTGGGCTTGCTCAGATAACGCGCCAGATCGCTTCGCTCGAAAAACCTTTCGTTCGCGGCGAAGCGATCCAGCGCGCGTTTTTGCTCGGTAAGCGGATCGAGGCTCAAACGCTTAAATAAGCCTCAATTACTGCTTAAGCTGCAACAGCGTGTTGAGCAGCTGATCGCTTGTGGTGATCGTCTTGGAGCTTGCCTGATAACCGCGCTGAATGATGATCAGGTTGGTTAGCGCTTTAGAGAGATCGACGTTGCTCATCTCCAGATTGCTTGGCGCGATATCGCCCCTGTTTGCCGTGCCAGCCGTGCCGACCGTAGCCTGACCGCTGTTTGGCGCTTCCCTGAAAAGATTGCCGCCTTCGGCTTTCAACCCCTCCTCGTTTACGAAAGTCGCCAGCGCCACCTGCCCCAGATCGAATTGAAGCCCGTTGCTAAACGCTCCGACCAGCATTCCCGTCTGCGTCGCGCTTACATCCTGCAAAAAGCCGCCCGCGTAGCCGTCCGATCCCGTGCCGTTGCGAACCGACGAGGCTTGCGCGAAACTGGTAAGCCTGTCGAACGAACCGTTGCCGCCAAAATCGAGGCGGATAACCTGCCCCGTAGCCGAACCGGTATTCGGATTGAGCGTGATCGCCGAAGGGGTAAAGGAGAGCACCGATCCGTCGAGGTTAAAGCGCACCTCGCCCGAAGTCGGGTAGTTGAAGGTGGCGGGCGCCGAACCGTCCACATACCACTTCCAGACGGTGGGCTGATTGTTGCCGACGCTTGTCGCCTCTTTGCGGAAGTTCAACACAAGCTGATGTTTGGCGCCGCTGCTGTCGTAAACCTCCACGCCCGCTCTGAATGTCGCCGCGTATAGCGATCCGCTGGCAATGTCGCTACCCGTATTGACGGGCATCTGGCTAACGCCGAGCGCTTGGGTAAAGCGCGCGTTGCCGCTATTGGCGCCGATCTGCTCTTCGCCTAGTTTTGGAAAGGCGGAGTAGCCCGTTACAAAAATCTCGAAGCTCTCGTTCGCCCCGTTATTTTTGACGGCAAGCTGCCCCAAGTCGTTGATATACGCCGTAGCCTCCAGCGGTTTGGCGAAATTGAGCGGATCGCCCGCGTCGTCTAGCGCGTCTTGATAGAGATTGGCAAGCTCTTGGATATTGGTAAAATAGTACACATCGTTTTTCTTAAACTGCCCCGACTGCGTAGCCACGCCCGCCGCGCCGGCAAGCGATCCCAAAACCGCCTGCAATCTCGCCTGCGGCGTGTCCGCCGCGGGCGCGCTCAAGCCGCCGACAAGGATATTCAAGCCCGTGATCGCGCCGCCCGCGTCGCTGATAACGCCGTTATCGTTATCCCAAGTAATCCGCGAAACGCTGCCCGCGTTTGTCAGCGCCACATTGACCTGCGCGATCATATCGTCTATGGTCAAAAAGCCGCCGCTTCCCGTCTGTCCGTAGGTTAGCGTCAAAGGCGCGATCGTTATTGGATTTCCATCGATATCCACCGCGCCGCCTAAATCGACGGTGATCGTATCGCCAGCGTTTAACGACGCTTTCGCACCCGCCGAATCGAGCGTCCAGTGAAGTCCCTGATCCGACGAGGCTTGGGTTATATCGAGGTTGTTTTGGAAATAGTTGTTGAGATAGTCGTTGTCGTTGCCCAGAGCGGGTTCGCGGTAAACAAACTTGCGCGTCTCGCCCAGATTGGACGCGCTGAAAGCCAGCCCCTCGCCCGATTTCAGCGCCAGCGCCTGACCGTTTGAGTCGAACA
>JAITEA010000026.1 GCA_031282285.1 Helicobacteraceae bacterium | reverse complement strand
ACGTCTTCGGTGGCGTCGCCAACGATATGTACGGCGGAACCGACCCGTTTTTCATCCGCGACTTTTGTGTCAAAGAGCGAATTCATATATCGAGAAAGCGCGCGCATCACATTGATAACCCGCTCGATTTTCTGGCGGTGAATATCTTGAAACTGCATCACATCCATCGCCGTCATTACCTGATCGTTGGTATTCTGCGAAATCTGCGTTAGCCTTTCGAGCTTCTTTTGCAGATCGGCGCACGACTCTATTTGCGCGCCAAAGCTCTGAATATGAGGAAAACGCGCGCGCAACCGCTCAAAAACGGACGCGATCCGCGCGATCGCGTCGCCGCACGCCTTCGCCGCGCTCTCGCCTTCCGACGCGTCGGAGCCGATCGCTTCCAAAATATCAAATATCTGGCTGGATTTTTCCTCGCCCTCTCGCGCCACATCGTCGAGCTGATGCACCACGCGGTGCTCGGTCGAAGGCGGGGGAGGCGGCCAAACCCTGTCGGCTTTGGGGCGGTAATTTAGCTGATCGTATTCATTTTGAGACGAGTTGTCCGCGTTTGCCGCATCGACCGCGCCGCTCAAGTCTTCGTTCATAAGCGAATCAAGTTCTTCTTGTGTCATAGCAATTATCCTTAAAAGACGCCGCTTTAGGCTATAATCCTAACCAACCTACAATTAAAGAGCCGACAGAATGCGTATTGACCTGCACAATCACACGCCGCGTTGCCATCACGCGGAGGGCGATATGGAGGCGTTTGTAACGGAGGCGATCGCGCAAGGGATCGAGGTTTTCGGCTTCAGCGATCACGCGCCGCTCAGGTGGGACGAGGGCTACCGAATGGGCGCGGACGAGATGGACGGCTACGAGAGCGAGTTTGCCGCGCTCAAAGCGAAATACGCGGGCAAGATTGCGCTGCTGCTTGGCTACGAGGCGGACTATCTGCCGACGAAAACGATCGACGAGGTTTATAGCCGCAAGGTCGATTATCTGATCGGTTCGGTGCATTTTCTGGGCGAGTGGGGGTTTGACAACCCCGAAAACATTTTCGACTGTTTCGGATCGGACGAGTTTAAGCGGCGCGGGCTGGAGGCGATCTGGCGGGCGTATTTCGCCGCGATCGCGGATATGGCTTCAAGCGGGCGTTACGATATCGTCGGGCATTTTGATCTAATCAAACTATTTGGGCATTACAAGGGCAGGAAACCCGACGAAGCGGTATTCGGCGCGTTGGAGGCGATCAAAAAAGCAGATATGGCTATCGAGATCAACGCCTCTGGCTGGCGCAAACCGGTCGGCGAGCAGTACCCCTCCGCGGAAATCTTAAAGCTAGCTTACGAGCTGAAAATCCCGATTACCTTCGGCAGCGACGCGCACGCTCCGCAACACATAGGCGCAAAAAGCCAAGCGTGCTACGATCTGGCGCGATCGGTTGGCTATAAAGAGGCGGCGATCTTCGAGAGCCGAAAAATGCGCTTGCTGAAAATATAGGCGCTTAAAAAGTTTAGGGTAGGTTATGATTACAAATCTTTATTACACCACAGGAGAGGCTAAATGAGCTTTACCGTCAAGGCGGAAGACTTCGCCAAGTTTCAGAACATCGTCAAAGAGAGCAAGATCGAGTTTATCGATTTTCGCTTCACCGACATCAAAGGCGTGTGGCATCACGTGTCCTTCACGAGCAAATCGATCTCGAAAGACACTTTTGAAAACGGGCTTCCGTTTGACGGCAGCTCCATTCCCAACTGGCAGCCGATCAACCGATCGGATATGCTGCTTGTTCCCGACGCTTCCACCGTTTTCGTCGATCCGTTCACGGCTGATCCGACCGCCGTCGTGATCTGCGATATATGGGACATCTACAAAAATCAGCCATACGAACACGATCCGCGCTCCATCGCGAAAAAGGCGCTGGCGTATCTCAAATCCACCGGCATCGGCGACGCGGCGTATTTCGGACCGGAAAACGAGTTTTTCGTGTTTGACGAGCTGTTTGTGCGCGACGACGCCAACTGTCAGTACTACGAGATCGACAGCGAAGAGGGTAACTGGAATAGCGGCAAGAAGTTTGACGATCGCCCCAACACGGGTCATCGCCCCGCGGTAAAGGGCGGCTATTTCCCCGTTCAGCCCGTGGATAGTATGGTCGATATACGCGCCGAGATGGTCAAAACGCTCGAGAGCGTAGGGCTGGAGATCAATATCAATCACCACGAAGTCGCCGTCGCGCAGGGCGAAATCGGCGTTAAGTTCGCCTCGATCGTCGAAGCGGCGGACAATGTGCAAAAGCTCAAATATGTCGTGAAAAATGTGGCGCACCTAAACGGCAAAACGGCGACCTTTATGCCCAAACCGCTTTACGGCGACAACGGTAGCGGTATGCACTGCCACCAGTCGATCTGGAAGGGCGGCAAGAACGTTTTTGCCGGCAACAAATATCAAGAGCTTAGCGACGAGGCTTTGCATTACATCGGCGGCGTGCTGAAACACGCGCAGTCGATCGCGGCGTTTTCCAACGCCTCGACCAACAGCTACAAGCGGCTGATCCCGGGCTTCGAGGCGCCGAGCATTCTGACCTATTCGGCGCAGAACCGCTCCGCTTCGTGCCGCATTCCCTATGTCAGCGGCGCAAGCGCGAAACGCGCCGAGTTCCGCTTCCCCGACAGCTCCGCAAACCCGTATCTGGCTTTCGCGGCTATGCTGCTTGCGGGCATCGACGGCATCAAAAACAAAGCAAACCCGGGCGAGCCGATGGAGATGGATCTGTTCGAGCTTTCGCTGGACGAAATCCGCGAGAAGGGCATTCAGCAGATGCCGCACACATTGCGCGAGGCGATCGAATGTATGCTTGCCGATCGCGCTTACCTCAAAGAGGGCGACGTGTTCACGGAAGCGTTTATCCAGAACTACCAGCACTACAAGTTCCAGTCCGAAATCTGGCCTTGGGAGGCAAGACCTCACCCATACGAGTTCAAAACGACCTATTCGTGCTAATTTCGCGCGCTCTTTAGCGCTTCGCGGCGGGGCTTTCCCCGCCCGCTTTTTTGCCCTCCGCGCGTCCTTGTTTGCTCCCGCCGCCAATCGTTGTGATCGTCAATCTTAAGGCGCGATCGGCTGTAATCGTATCGGCGATTTAACCTAAATCGAGGGCAAATATGGCGCTAGAAAAATGTCTTTCCTGCGGTAAAGATGTTGATTCAGGGGCGATAATTTGTCCAAATTGCGGCAGACCATATCCAACTGGTCGTCCTTCCGACAACGGCAAGGTCTATGCTTGCGGCTGTTTATTTATAATTGTTCTAGTCTCTTTGATTGCCCAGCTAAATGAAACTCTCTTTTCCGATCCCAAACCCGTTCAAGAGGCTCAAAGATCGCTTGGATATAAATATTGGTCGGGCGCTTGCGTCGTAGAAAAGATAGAGAAAACATATTTTATCGGCTGCCGCGCAAAAGACGCCAACGCTTCCGCGGGCGTTTACGCGGTTGAGATCGTAGGCTACGAGAGATATAAACTTTACGCGGTAAACGCGGAAGCCGCCGATAGACTAATAGAAATTGAATCCTATCGCGGATCGATACCCGCCGTTACAATACTAGACGCTTTCGACGCGGCGGACGACCCATAACCAACCGATCCAAAAGACAAGAGGCTAGGGGAGGGGGACCAAAAGATAAATTAAGCGCCGCATCAAAAACGGGCGGCTTTGTCCAAAAAACAAAGCCGCTTTAGCGCTCAAAAAGCGGATTTAATGCTTTCGACCCACTTTTCAACTCTGCTTGAAGTCAGATCGCTCTGATTATCCTCGTCGATAATCAGCCCGACAAACTTGCCGTCAACGACCGCTTTGGACGCCTCAAAATTGTACCCCTCGACCGAGTTTTTGTCCCCGACGACATTCGCGCCCTTTTTGACGCTAAGCTCGTACAAAATCCCCACGCCGTCGCAAAACTCGCCGCCGTAGCCCTCCTGATCGCCAAGCCCAAAGATCGCCACCGTCTTGCCTTTGAGATCGAGCGCGTTTTTGTTAAACGAGTCCCAATCGTCCTGCAATTGACCTTCGTACCAAGTCGATACGCCCAAAATCAGCTTGTCGTAGCCGTTGATCTTGTCGGCGTCAGCCTTGGCGATGTCGATCAAATCGGCGTCTTTACCGAGCTTCTTTTGAATAAGTTTGGCAACCCCTTCGGTATTGCCGCCGCTGCTTCCATAAACGATAGCTATGGACATCTCGTCGTCTCCTGAAGTTTGATTGTTCCCCGCAAAGCGCCGATTGGCTTGACCGTTCGCGTATCGCGGCAAAACGATGTTGATTATAATTTTATGAACCTTAAATAAGTTTCGCAAGACAAG
>JAITEA010000242.1 GCA_031282285.1 Helicobacteraceae bacterium | reverse complement strand
TAGTCGTATAGATGATACTTTAGTCTTTGAAAGACGATCCTGTCGTTTTCGTTTGGATCGAGGCAGATCCGCATAAACTCCTCTTGATCGCTTGCGAAGGATAGTTGAACGAAAACGATAAGAACGATAGACGACAAGCGTTTGATCATATCGCGGTTATCCTTGACTTTATCATATTTGGCGTTTATCATTCTAACGAGAAAATTATGAAGCGGGGTTAGTCGGCGCGTTCGGGATCGTCGGCGGCGCGGATATCGAAATCGAAAAAGCGGCTTTCGTAGCGATCGGCGGCGCTTCCTATGCGAGCGGAGCTTTGCTCACCGATGAGGGGGGTTCAGGTATTTTTTTGGATTGGCGCTTTCCTTCGCGATGTACGCCCCTTCGGGGCTATGCTAAAGTCGCGGGAATGACGGGGAAAACCCCCCTAACCCCCCTTATCAGGGGGGAAGAAGATGGATTCTCGCCTACGCGGGAATGACGGGAGAAGGAGTAGCGCAAACTGTGGGAATGACGAGAGGCGCGATCGCAAGTTTAACAGCTTATGAAAGGTTTGAAACCCCCCCTTGTCAGGGGGGAAGGAGATGGATTCCCGCCTACGCGGGAATGACGGGAGAAGGAGTAGCGCAAACTGTGGGAATGACGAGAGGCGCGATCGCAAGTTTAACGGTTTATGAAAGGTTTGAAACCCCCCTAACCCCCCTTGTCAGGGGGGAAGGCGAAGCGACGCGCTTTTGGCGGCGCCAATCTCCTGATAGAACAGTTCAAGCGCGTATAAGGGCGATGGAAGAATGGGTAGGCGAGAGGCAAGAAAAGCTTATCTGCGGGCAGACAAACGCATACGATCGCCACGATCAATGAAGCGGTAAAAAAATAAAGCCCCCCTGCAAAAAAGGGGGCGTAGCCAGATACGGCGCGATCGTTACTTGTAGCGACTAACGCCATTTACCGCGATCGCGCAACTTTCAAGCGCGGAGCAACGATGGCGCGATCGCTATTTGCAGTAATCGCCGCAATCTTGCTCTTCCTCGTAATCGCCGTAAAACTGAGAGGAAGCGGCGGCTGGGCGCTCTTGCGGTTGCGCCGCGCTTTGAGCGGGGGCGTCGTTCGTAGCCGCTTGAGGTTCGGCGTCGATAGCGGGCGTTTCGTCCGCCGCCGGCTCCTCGGCGTCCTCTTCATACGCTTCGTCCGGCGTTTCGTCCGGCGCGACATACGCGTCGCTCGCGGGCGGTTGGCTCGCGCCGCTCTGCGTTTCGGCTTCGTTGGTTACGGGCGCGTTTTGCGTCTGTTCAGCCGCTTCGTCCGCGCCGCCTCGCTTGCCGTAAAAAGAGAATATGGCGTATTTGGTATAGCCGTCTAAACCTTCCGATCCGACCAGCGTCTCTAGCGCGTCGCTCGCGCACGCAATTTGGACGGCTATGCCCACGCACATCGCCCCTACTATCATTCGCATCTTCACTCCTTCTGTAGCGTTAAACGGAATTATTTCGCTTATACGCTTAAAAGATTGCCCTCGTTCATTTTTGATCCAGCTTAGCGCGCCTATTCGCCCGCTTTTGGGCTGGTTTAATTCGTTCGCTAGGGCGCGGTTTGATACAATATGCGCTTGATTTTGGCTAGTTGAAGGCGGCTGATGCTTCTTACCATAACTTATACGGGCGAAAATACGCAGAATATTGGCTTTTTGTTTCGCAAAAATCCGTCGCGCCCGCAGGTTTTTCAGCTTAGCTTCGGCAAGGCTTTTGTGTTTTACCCCGAATTAAGCGACGCGCAAACGACGATCGCGCTGCTGCTGGATATTGATCCCATCGATCTTTCGCGAGGCAAAGAGGGTTCCGGCGGCGGCTTGTTTGACTATGTGAACGATCGCCCTTATGTCTCCTCGTCGTTTATGAGCGTGGCGATCTCCTCCGTATTTTCGACCGCTATGAGCGGCTTTGGGGATAAGTTTCAGGCGTTAGCCGACGCGAAATTGCGGCTAACCGCCACGATCGTTACGCTACCGTGCAAGAGCGGCAAAGCGGCGCTAAACCGCGTATTCGAGCCGCTTGGCTACGAGGTCGCTTACGATAGCTTAGCGCCGGACGAACGCTTCGGCGAACGGGGCGAAAGCGCCTATGTAAATCTGACGATCGGCGCGGAGGTCAGGCTGTGCGATCTGCTAAGACATATCTATCTGCTTATTCCCGTTTTCGACGCCAAAAAACACTACTGGATCGGCGGCGACGAGGTAGATAAGCTGACGCGGCTTGGCGCTCAGTGGCTGCCAAACCACCCCGAAAAGGAGTTTATCGTAAGGCGGTACCTTTCAAAAAGCCGCCGCTTAAGTTCGCTCGCGCTTGAAAGGCTCAAAGCCGCCGGCGACGAGACGGACGGCGATCGCGATGATGCGCCCGAAGAGGAGAAACCGGAGCGGTTGAGGCTGAATAAACAGCGGCTTAACGCCGCGATCGCCGCGCTTAGAGAAAGCGGCGCGAAGAGCGCGATCGATCTAGGCTGCGGGGAGGGCGCGCTGCTGGCTTTGCTCCTCAAAGAGCCGCTGGATAAGATCGCCGCCTGCGACGCGTCGCAAACGGCTTTGCAAAGGGCGAAGGAGAGGATCGGCTACGACCGCTTAAGCGAAACGAAACGGCAAAAGCTCTCGATCTTCCAAAGCTCGCTAACCTACAAAGACGATCGTTTCGCGGGCTACGACGCGGCGTGCGTTATCGAGGTGATCGAGCATATCGATCCCGCGCGGCTTGAGGCTTTCGAGCGATCGCTTTTCAAGTTTGCGCGTCCAAAATGCGCGATTATCACCACGCCAAACCGCGAGTACAACGAAAAGTACGAAAATCTGCGCGGCGAACTGCGTCATAGCGATCACCGCTTTGAATGGACGAGAGACGAGTTTCGATCGTGGGCTGAAGCCGCCGCCGGCAAGTATGGCTATACGGCGAGCTTTTCCGACATCGGCGAAGCGGACGAGAAACTTGGCGCGCCGACGCAGATGGCGCTGTTTTCCATTGGCGAAGGCGGGATATGAGCGCGAACCAAACCAATGAAATCGTAATCCCGCAATTTTGCCTTGTGGCGCTCGTTGGCGCTTCCGGCAGCGGCAAATCGACCTTCGCCGCCAAACATTTCAAGCCGACCGAGATTCTCTCGTCCGACTTTTTCAGGGCGCTGATTTGCGACGACGAAAACGATCAGAGCGTATCGGGCGCGGCGTTTGATACGCTCTACTACGCGGCGAACAAAAGGCTCGATCTGGGCAAATTGACCGTAATCGACGCGACAAGCGTTCAGGAGGAGGCGCGCAAAAAGATTATCCAGCTTGCCAGAGAGCAAGATTGCCACGCCGTCGCGATCGTCCTAAATACGCCCGAAAAAATCTGCGTCGAGCGCAACGCCAAACGCGCCGATCGCGTCGTCGCCGCCAATGTCGTACGAAGGCAAGCCGATCAGCTTCGCAAATCGGTTAGGCGGCTTGAAAAAGAGGGTTTTAGATATGTCTATATACTCGATAGCGTTGAAAGCATAGACGCGGCGCAAATCAGGCGCGTCCCGCTGTGGAACGACAAGAAAGACGAAAGCGGTCCGTTTGATATTATCGGCGATATTCACGGCTGCTTCGACGAGCTTTGCCTGCTGCTGGCAAAACTTGGCTGGAATGTGGATCAAAACGCCTTTCGCGCTACGCCGCCAAACAACAGAAAAGCCATATTTTTGGGCGATCTGTGCGATCGCGGGACAAAAAACGCCGCCGTTCTCAAGCTGGTTATGAATATGACGGACGAAGGCGCGGCTTACTGCGTGATCGGCAATCACGATTTCAAGCTGTTAAGGCATCTCAAAGGCGCGAAGGTTACGCTCTCCCACGGGCTTGATCTAACCGTCGCCGAACTGCAAAACGAAACGGAAGCCTTTCGCGATCGGGTGAAAAACTTCCTTGAATCGCTAATCAGCCACTATGTCTTTGATCGCGGCAAACTCGTCGTCGCGCACGCGGGGATCAAAGAGAAGTTTCAGGGGCGCGGATCGGGGCGGGTTAAGGAGTTTTGTATGTTCGGCGAGACGACGGGCGAAACCGACGAGTACGGTCTGCCCGTCCGCGTTCAGTGGGCGGACGACTACAGAGGCAAAGCGCTCGTCGTTTACGGGCATACGCCAGTCGCGTCGGCGCAATATATCAACAACGCGATCTGCGTAGATTTCGGCTGCGCGTTCGGCGGCAAGCTGGGCGCCTATCGCTATCCGGAGGGCGAGATCGCGGCGGTAAGCGCGTTAAGGGAGTATTACAAATCCCCCAAGCCTTTGGCGGCGCAAAACGAAGGCGATACGCTAAGCGTCGGCGATATTCTGAACAGGCGTTATCTCGCTACAAAGCTAAGGCGCAATATCAAAATCCCAGAGGAGAACGCCGCGGCGGCGCTGGAAACGACGAGCCGTTTTGCTATCGATCCGCATTGGCTGATATATCTGCCGCCGACTATGTCGCCGTGCGAAACCAGCGCGATTGAAGATTATCTGGAACACCCGCTGGAGGCGTTTAACTATTACCGATCAAGAGGCGTTGGCGCGGTCGTTTGCGAGCAAAAGCATATGGGTTCGCGCGCGATCGTCGTTTTGTGCAAAGACGCTAGCGCCGCAGCCGCGCGCTTTGGGGCAAAGGACGGCAAAAGCGGGGTAATCTACACGCGGACGGGCAGGAGTTTTTTTGAAAGCGGCGAGACGGAGCGGGCGATCTTGGAGCGGCTCAACGCGGTTTTGAGCGCTTCTGGTTTTTGGAAGGATTACGAAACCGACTGGGTCTGC
>JAITEA010000183.1 GCA_031282285.1 Helicobacteraceae bacterium | reverse complement strand
GCGCCTGCCTCGCGCTCGCCTCCGTTACGGCGGCGGCGGCGGACAATCAGCGCGAAAATCTGGCGCGGCTTGGCGCGGCGGGGGCGATTATAGCGGGCAATACGATCGGCGCGGCGCTTACATCGCTTAACGAAGCGCAAATAAGGCGGTGCGAGGCGGCGGCGTTTAATATATGCGACGGACTGGGCGCGGCGCGTATCTGCGAAACGATGATCGCTGACGGCAAAAAACGCTCTAAACCCAAATAATCAACGCAAGTCGGCGCTATTCCACCACAAAAGGAGAATCGACAAATGTCGTTACTTCATCTTGGTTCAAACGCTTTGTTAAACTAAGCGTTTCAAGCGGATGCTTTATCGCGTCAAGACCTTGCGTTTGATTCAAACGCTACGATAAGCCAAGCGTTACAACCTAACGCAAAAGCTTCGGCTTCGTTTAAGACAAAAAATACTCTCTTTCTCTGCATTTTCTAGCCTACTAACCAGACTCTTTTCAATCCTCTTTGTTTCGTTTCTGTTGATTGGTTGCGGCGGCGGTGGTTCATCTGTCTATACGGTTTCGTTTTACGATAGCCTTCTGGACTTAATCGGTAATATTAACAGAACAAGCAACGGCGTTGGCGGTATAGCTGGATATGTTGATAATTATTACGGCTCTGCTACTATCCTAAATAACGCCGCTATCAATTCGTCGGTTACTGGAAGCTACTATGTAAATCGTATACTTGGCGGTATATACGACGGCAGCCCCACTATTTCAGATAATATCGCTTTGAAATAGTATGTTTGGCGGCGTAAATTACGACGGCGCAACAAACAGCTTTTCAAACTACGACGATATAGACTATCGCCACGGAACGGATAAAGACAACGGAGCGCTTAAAACAGACGCGCCATATAAAGTTTTAGGCTGGGATTTTATAACCGTTTGGAAAATACCAGACGGCGGCGGCTATCCAATCCTACAATGGCAAAGCCAGTAGCTTAACGCGATCGGCGCAAGCAAACCCCCCTTGCCCCCCCTTATCAGGGGGGAATTGTCGCGGAGCGCAAGCTTACGCTCGCATGCAACCCTCCCCTTACCCCATTATCGGGGGGCGAAGCGACGCGTAGCGACGCTCGTACTGGGAAGAGGAAGTGGCGCTTGCGCTTTTTACGCGCAAACTTCCTCGCGTCTCTCGCGGCGCCCCCCTCCCCCTTTTATCGTGATGGGCGAAGCGGCGCGGAAACGGCTGCGGGAGGGATGGCGGCGGGTAAAATTGCGGGGCGCTCAAAAATAGAGCGCCATATTTAATGGGAATAGTTATATGCTTACAGAAATGATTATCACCATTAGACGCAATGATAATCGTTATATAATGCCAAACAAAATTACCTATGGAGCTTGAATGAAAAGAGTAATGCTAACGCTGGCGATCGTTGCGGCGGCTGGCGCCGCCAGCTTGGACGACATCGCCAATCAGAGCGCGGCGGATATGAAAGAAGCCGCGGCTTTGCAAGCCAAGATCGACGCGCTCGACGACCAGTCGAAGGCGTTTTTTGACGAGTACCGCCAGATTACGCGGCAGATCGAGATTCAGGAGCGCTACAACGCCGAGCTTGAAAAGCTTGTCGCTTCGCAAAACGCCGAAGCCGACAGCGTCAAAAAGCAGATCGTCGCCATAGAGGAGACGACGCGGAGCGCGCTGCCGCTGATCAGTAAGATGATCGAGGGGTTTGAAAACCTCGTGGCGTACGATCTGCCCTTTTTGCCGCAGGAGCGCGCCGATCGCGTCGCCAAGCTCAAAACGCTGACAAACCGCTCCGATATCTCGATCGCCGAAAAATACCGCATCGCGCTGGAAGCCTACGCGATCGAAAGCGAGTATTCGCGCACCATCGAAGCCTACGCGGGCGAGCTTCAGGACGGCAGGGCGGTCGATTTCCTGCGGCTTGGGCGGATCGGGCTTTACTACCTAACGCGCGATCTCAAAGAGGGCGCGCGATACGACGCGCAAGCCAAAGCCTTTGTCCCGCTCGATTCGGGCGACATACAGGCGCTCTCCGACGCGATCAAAATCGCCAAAAAAGAGAAAATCGCCGATCTGATCGCGCTGCCGCTTAGCGCGCCAAAGGCGGCGCAATGAAACGGATACTCTTAATATTCGCGCTCGTCTTAGGCGCGGCGTTTGGCGACAATCTCGATCTGTTGCTCGAAAGGGTAAAAAAAGGCGGCGAACAGGAGCGGCAGGCGGAACTAGCGCGGGTGAACCGCTTCTTAAAGGAGCGCGACAATCTGGCGGCGCTGCTCAAAAACGCCAAAGCCGAATACGACAGATCGCAAGAGCGCGGGCGCGTTTTGGCAAACCAAGCCGACGCGAACGAACGGAAAATCGCCGAGCTTAACGACGAGCTTAAACGCAAAAGCGGCTCTCTAAACGAGCTTTTCGGCGCGTTCAAACAGCGCGTCGGCGAGTTCAAAGCCGAAACGGACGACTCGATCGTATCGGCGCAGCTTCCTAATCGTTCGGCGGCTTTAGCCGCGCTCGTCAACCGGCGCGAACTGCCAAGCGCGGACGATCTGGAGCGCTTCTGGGCGCTGCAACTAGAGGAGATTATTCTAGGCGGCAAGATCGAGCGGTTCAACGCGACGGTTATCGATCGCGCCGGCGAAAAGCAAAATCGCGCGGTCGTCAGGCTGGGCGCGTTCAGCGCGATCTCGGGCGGCGAATACTACCTGTGGAAAAACAACGCCATAACCGCCAGCGCGGGGCAGCCAAGCGGCGGCGTTCAAAGACAGGCGCGCGATTTTGAAAACGCGAGCGGGGCGCAGAGCGTGGCTATTGATCCTACGCGCGGATCGCTGCTGGAGCTGTTCGCTTTGCGCCCGGGCTTTTGGGAGCGTATGTCGCAAGGCGGCGCGATCGGCTATCTGATCTTGGCGCTGGGCGCGTTCGGCGTTTGTCTGGGGCTGTGGCGCGTTTTCAAGCTACAGCGAATCGGCGGGGCTTTGGAGCGCCAGCTTGCCAATATCGGCTCGCCGCGCAAAGACAACCCGCTTGGTCGCGTTATGCTCGAAACCAAAAACACAGAGAGCGCGATCGATCTGGAGCTTAGCGCGCTGGAGGACGGACAGGGCGCGATCAAGCTGCTCGCCGCCGTAGCGCCGCTTTTGGGGCTGCTTGGCACGGTCGTGGGTATGATCGGCGCGTTTCAGACCATCACGCTCTTTGGCACAAGCGATCCGAAGCTGATGGCAAGCAGTATATCGCTCGCGCTGGTTACCACTATGCAGGGCTTGATCGTAGCCGTGCCGCTGCTGTTTATACACGGCTTCCTGCGCTTTAGAAGCCAGACGATCGGCGATCGGCTGGAAGGCGCCTGCGTATGAACGCGATCGTCCGCTTTCTGGATAACGGCGGGCTGGCTATGTGGCTGCTCGCCGCGCTTAGTTTCGCGTTATGGACGCTGGCGTTCTGGCGGCTGTTTTTTCGCGCCAATGTGATGCCGCTGCTTAAAGCGGTCGTCGCGATCGCGCCGCTACTGGGGCTGTTTGGCACGGTGATGGGTATGATCGAGGTGTTCGAGGCGATCGCGCACTACGGCTCCGGCGAGCCGCGCGTGTTCGCTTCGGGCATCGCGCGCGCCACCTTTCCCACGATGGCGGGGCTTACGATCGCGCTGATTGGTATGTTTATCTCCACCAAGTTTATCTACTCGCTGGGGCGGAAAACGCCCAAAAAGGTTAAATAGATGAGACGACGAAGAAGCGACGAAGAGGCGGGCGTGGATATGACGCCGATGCTTGATATTGTGTTTATTATGCTGATCTTTTTTATCGTTACCGCCTCGTTTGTCAGGGAGGCGGGCATAAGCGTAAATAGCCCGCGCGCCTCTACCGCGCAGACGCAGGATCAGGCAAATATGATGATCGCTATCAACGAGGCGGGCGAGGTCTGGATCGACGGGCGCGCCGTGGATATTCGCGCCATCAGGGCTAATGTGGCGCGCTTAAAAGCGCTGAATCCCGAAGGCGCCGTCGTGATCCAAGCCGACGCCAACGCGAAAACCTATTTGCTGGTGGAGGCTATGGATCAAGCGCGGCAGGCGGGGGTTGAAAATGTATCGATCGCGGCTCGTATCAAATAACTCCGTTATAAGAGGCGTAGGCGCGATCGCGCTAGGCGCGGCGGCGACGCTCTGCACGCTCTGGCTTATGGCGCTGGCGACGACTTTCGCGCCGAGCGAGAGAAAAAACGGCGATTTTGACAAGATCGTCGATTTTATCAGGTTGCGCGAGGATACCGCGCTAACGCCGCAGGTCCGCCCGAATACGCCGCCCAAACCTACGCCGCCGCCCGAAATCCCAACGGAGATCGAAGTCGCCGCGCCAAACGAGTCGTACGCCTCGACCTTTACGATCGACTCCTCTTTGCTCTCTATGAGCGGCGTTCCCGTCGCCGCCCAGCGCGGCGTCGCCGAACGCGGGTTGATCCCGATCTCCGGCGTGCCGCCCAGTTATCCCAGAGCGGCGAAAAACCGCCGGATCGAAGGGGGCGTGGAGCTTGAGTTTATCATCACCGAAAGCGGTCAGGTAACCGACATCACGATCGTGAGCGCGACCAACGGCGAATGGTTTGTCGAGGCGGCGATCAAGGCGCTCTCCCGCTGGCGTTTCGCGCCCAAAACGGTAAACGGCAAGCCGGTAAGACAGCTTGCTAGACAGGTATTTACTTTCAAATTGGAGTAACGACGATGAGACTGGTTGTATTTATATCGCTGTTGTGCGCCGCGCTGAACGCCGTTTTGCCGCTTGAGGAGGCTAAGGCGCATATCGACGCGGGGCGCTACAAGGAGGCTTACGAGCCGCTTAAACAGGCGATGTCGATGACTGAAAATCCGCCGATCGCGTGGCGGCGCGTACTGGCTTCGATATGCCTAGAGATCAACAACACCAAAGAGGCGATCGGCGTTTTCAAAACCGTCGTGGCGGAAGCCGAGGCGACCGAAAGCGATTTTATGGGGCTGTTTTACGCCTACTCGCTGCTAAACGACGACAAAAACGCGCTGGGCGTTCTGAGCGCGGCGCAGGCGGCGGGCAAGCTGGACAAGGAAAGCGGCATCTCGGTTTATTCGAGTATGCTCGCGCAAAACGGCGGCGCCATACGAGCCGCCAAACTTTTGCGGCGCGCGCTCGACGAGAACAAGATCGCCAAAACGGCGCAAAACTACGAGAGGCTTTTCTACGCCTACCGTCAGGCGCGGGAGCACAAAGAGGGGCTTCGCGCCATTCGTATGGCGGGCGAAATGAAACCGGTCGATCGCTTCTACTCGCAGGCGGCGTATGTCGCCTTTGAAGCGGGCGAATTCGCCGAGGCGATCGCGGCGGCGAACAAGGCGATCGAGCTTAACGCGAAAAACGCCGCTTCGCTTCGGCTGTTAATCGGCGCGGCGGCGCTGGAGTTAAAGGATTATATGCTGGCGCGATCGTCGTTCGCCGAGGCGTTAAAATCGCCCAAACACGCCAAGCAGGCGCGAAGCTGGCTGAACTATCTCGACGAACTGACGATCAAGCAGAGTTTGAATTAGCGCCGTTTAGCGCGCTATGCTCGACCAGATTTTGATATTGTCGCCAATATAGCCGCTATGCAGAAGCTCTAAACGCCGATCGAAGCCAATCGATCGGCTGCCGCCGCTTAGCGCGAGGCTTTCGTAGCATAGCAGCCAATCGATCCGATCGGCTAAATAGTTTAATAGTCCTAAGCCGCCCTCGACAAAGATAAACCCGCTATCAACCTCCAGCTTCGGCGCGATCGAAACGCTTCGGTTTGGTACGCCAAAAAGCGGTATCGTTTTGTCGAAGTCGCTTTGGCTAGATACGATCTGTACATCTGGCGCTCTGGCGTTTACGCGCCTTGCGTCCAGAATCGGGCGGTCGGCGCGGACGGTCGCGCCGCCTACTACCAGCAGATCGCATACGCTGCGCAGTCTGTGCGTTTCGTCCAGCGCGAGATCGCAACTGATCTTGCCGTCGTCGATCGCGCCGTTTAGCCGCTGCGCCCATTTGAACAGGATAAACGGGCGGCGAAGCCATCGCTTAAACGGCTCCAGCAAAACGGCGCACTCCTTTTCGCATACGCCGCGCGTAACCGCTACGCCGCGATCGCGCAGATACTCGCCGCCGCCGGACATTTTGGGGTTGGGATCGTCGCAACCGATAACGACTCTGCGAACGCCCAGATCGGCGATCAGCGGCGCGCACGCGGGCGTTTTGCCGCCGCTGGCGCACGGCTCGAGCGTAACGAATAGCGCGCAGCCGCTAAACAGCCCGTCGTGATATTTGCGCAGGAAATTATGAATATCCTCGCTCGCGTTTAACTCGCGCAGTCTCGCTATTTTCGCCTCGTCTGGGCAGATCGCGCAAAAGGCGTCGCAAAAGGCGTTGATCTCCGCGTGCGGCTCGCCCGCCTTCTCGTGCGCGGCAACGGCGATCAGCCTGCCGTAACGATCCAGCAAAGCCGCGCCCACCGCCGGATTTGGATAGGTTAAAAGCTGATATTTCCACGCTTCGCCTAACGCCAGACGCATATAAAACTCGTCTATCACCACGCTCCTTTCATACGGCGGTTCGTTTTGCCGCCGCGGCGCCAATTTCGCCCGTATTTTACCGCTTCGATATGATACTATTCGCGGCTATTTATCTCTTCGGTTCAAAGGAGCAAAACGATGGAATTTCTTTCAGACGCGGAGGAGTATCTCCCATACGCGCTGTTCGCGATCGGCGCCGTCATACTGGCGTCGATCGTAATCTGGATAATGCTGTTACGCGTTATCGTGCCGCCCAATGTGGTGCATATCGTCCAGCGGAGCAAATCGACCACCTCGTACGGTTCGGGGCATAGCGCGGGCAACACCTACTACGAGTTCCCGGGCTGGCTGCCGATCATCGGCGTTACGGTGCTGCAACTGCCCGTCAGCAACTTTGACATTTCGCTAACCGCGTACGAGGCGTACGACAAAGATCGTCTTCCGTTCCTCGTAGATGTGAAGGCGTTCTTTCGCATCGGCAACACCAACGCCGCCGCGCAGAAGGTGGCGTCGTTTGAGGAGCTTCACGATCAGCTAACCAGCATCGTTCAGGGCGCCGTGCGGAGCATTCTCGCCAAATCGGAGCTGGACAAGATTATGAGCGAGCGCTCCACCTACGGCGAGCAGTTCACGCACGATGTCGGCGGACAATTGACGCAGTGGGGCGTGGAACCCGTCAAAAATATCGAGCTTATGGATGTGCGAGACGCCAGAGATTCGCGCGTGATCGAGAACATTATGGCGAAGAAAAAGTCCGAGATCGAAAAGGATTCGCGCAAAACCGTCGCCGAAAACATCAAACTCGCGCAGCAGGCGGAGATCGACGCCGATCAGCAGGTCAAGGTCAAGAAAGCCGACGCCGATCGCATAGTGGGGACGCAGCAGGCGGAATCCGACAAATCGGTGGGCATCTCCAGAGAGCAGAGCCATCAGGCTATTCAGGAAGAAGCTAGGATTACCGCCGAAAAGCTGATGTCGGTTAAACAGGTCAATATCGTCCGTCAGGCGGAGATCGAAAAGGAGTCGGCGATCGTCGCCGCCGAACAGCAAAAGGCGCAGATTCAGATCAGCGCCGACGCGAACAAATATCAGACCTCGATCAACGCCGACGCGCACAAGTATCAGACGACGGTCAATGCCGACGCCGAAAAATACCGCATCGAGCAAACATCCGTCGCCAAACTGACCGAGAAGCAAAACGAGGCGAAAGGTATATTGGCGGTGGGGCAGTCCAGCGCGGAAGCCGAAAAGCTAAATCAGCTTGCGAGCGTAACCGCTCAAACGACGCTCGCCAAAGAGGTCGGCGAAAACAAGCAATACCAAGACTACCTTGTCAGGATCAAAGAGGTCGAGGCGAGCATCGCCGTGGGCGTGGAACAGGCGAAAAATATCGGGCACGCCGAGATTAAGATCATCGCCAACGCCGGCGACATACAAGGCGGCGTTAAATCGGTCGGCGAGGTATTCACGCCCAAAGGCGGCACCAATGTGGCGGGTATGATCGAGGCGCTGAAACAGACCGAGGGCGGGAAGGAACTGGTTGATTCGTTCTTCGCGATGATGAAGAAAAAGGATTAACGAATTAACGATCCGCCGCCGAGCGCTTCGCGTTTAAGCGGCGGCGGGCAAAGGGGCAAAATGGCGGCTAAAATGCAAGCGGCGCGGCTGCAAAAGGCGCATCAAGAGAGCTTCGCCAACAAAGCGGCGCTCGCCGCGCAAAGCAAATGCGGCTGTTTTCATTGCCTGAAAGTTTTCAAGCCGTCCGAAATTGTCGAGTGGATCGAGGAAAAAAGCGGGCAGACCGCCGTCTGCCCGTACTGCGGGATCGATTCGGTAATCGGCGAAAGCGCGGAGCGCGAGATAACGGCGGATTTTCTTAGGCAGATGAACGAGTATTGGTTCTCCGGCGTTTAAGTTAGTTGCAATCAAACAATAATCGTAAGATCAAGCGGTAAATGGATACGATCGCTTAACTATTTTCAGCAAGGATTGTCTATGCCGTCGTTTTCGTCTGGCGCGCAAAAAGTCTCCGCATTAGGCGCGATAGGGCTTTGCTTGGTTCTGATCGCGCCG
>JAITEA010000160.1 GCA_031282285.1 Helicobacteraceae bacterium | reverse complement strand
GCCGCCGTTTTGCCCTCCGACGCGGCGAGCGCGTCGAAATCGTCAAGCAAATTGGCGCTTTCGGCTTCGGGCGCGAAAGCCAGCGTGGAGACGACGATGGTCGCGTAGCGCCCGTCTTTGGAGATATACAGGTTTTTGTAAAACTCGTTATTTAGCGCCCGCTTTTTGATCGCCGCCCACTCCTCGTCCGTTTGCGGCTGGTTTTCAAACAGCTCCTCTACAATCAACTCGTCGCCTTCGCCGCGCGTGTTTCTAGCGTTGATCAGGCTCGTCGCCTCGTCCAGATACGGGACGCGCTCATCGATCTTTTGATGAATGCGGCGCATTTTCTCGATCGTCGCCGGCGCGAAAATATCCGCCGGACCTAACATAAATACCGCTCGCTCCTCGCGCCCGTAAGCGTCGCGGAAAGCGTTGTATTTGACGATCGCCGGATCGTCTGGGAAAAAGAAACCTTCGGTGGAGGCGTCGATGGACGCTTTGGGGAGATTAACGACAAACGGCGCGGCGATCGCGAGCGAAAAGAGCAGGGTTTTTAGGGGGTTGTCCGCGACGAAATATCCAAACCGCTTAAACCATCTCTCGAACGCCGCCCGATAATTTTTCACCGCGCCTCTCTTTGCGAAACTTTAGCGACGGCGATTATAGCGTTACGCGGCAAACTTTACGCAATAAAACCTCTCGGCGTCTTGACGCCGTACCTAACCCCTCAATCCCCCCAAAACCACCGCCCCGCCGCTTCCTCCTCCCAGACAAGGGGCGCTCGCATAAGGGATTGGGGGGGGGCGCTGGGCGGGAAGGACGCAAGAGGCGCGCGGGGGGTTATTTGCAAATCGCGCCGAACAATTTGCTAAACCAGTTAGCCGCCCGAGGCGCGCACGGCGGGGGCGGGGGTTATTGGGGTAGCAGAATCCAGTGGCTTGGTGCGCGGCATAACCGTTACGGCGGCGGGGGGAGGTAGGAGGGTTATTTGGGTAGTAGAATCCAGACGGCGCTTTCGAGGCGCATTTTGCCGGCGCGCTCCTCGGCTTCAAACCCCTCGCCCCAGAAAAAATCGGCGCGGGTCGCGCCTTTGATCGCGCCGCCCGTATCCTGCGCGACGCACAATCTGCTTAGATCGACGCGCTGGTCGAGCGCCTTGATAAACACGGGCGCGCCAAGCGGGATAAACGACGGATCGACGGCGATCGATCGTTTGGGCGACAGCGGCGTTCCCTGCGCGCCAAACGCGCCGGCGCTCGCGTTGCCCTCCTCGAAAAAGATATAGCTAGGATTTTTGTGAAGCGTCTCTTGCGTCCGACGCGGATTTGCTTCAAGCCAAGCGCGAATGCTCTGCATCGACAGCGCCTCGCGCTCGATCTCGCCCCGCTGGACAAGATATAGCCCGATCGGATAGTACGATCGCCCGTTTTGCTCCGCGTAGCCAACCAGCCGCGTTTCGCCGTTTGGCAGGCGAATCAGCCCCGATCCCTGTATATGCATAAAAAACAGCCCGATCGGATCATCCACCCAGAACAGCTCGTTTCCCGCCAGCAACGAGGCGTTGGAGTCGATTGTGGCGCGATCGTAGTAGGGCGCGATCTTGCCCTCTTTGGTCAGCCGCCCGCGAATGATTTTGGCGCTGGACAGCCCGAAATCTTTAGGGTTGAGCGTTACCAGATCGGCAGGTCTTTTGTAGATTGGGTAAATATAGCGCCCGTTTTTGCGCGTGTCGCCCTTCAGCGTCGGCAGGTAGTAGCCCGTGATCAACCCCTTTTTGCTCTGCCCGTCGGCGATCACCTCGTAGGGCTGAAAGTGCGTTTCAAAAAACAGCCGCGCTCCAACGCGGTCGTCCGCGCCGCTGTCTTTGGCTTCGGCGCAGCTTTTCGCCCAGAGCGATTTGGCGCCGATCGCCTCGCAGCTTTTGATAAACGCTTTGAGCGCCTCTTCGTGATCGTCTTTTTTCCAGCCGCTCAGCTCGCTCCACGAGACGGGGCGGTAGATCGCGCTCTGGTTTTTGGCTTCGCCAAACGCTTCGGAAATATGCGGCGTGTTTTGCGCGTCGAAGCTGGGTTTATACGAAGCGCAACCGCACAACAGCGCGGCGGTCAGCGCCGAAATAAAAGTTCTTTTCATTAAGTTTCTCCAATTTGGAACGGCAAGTGCTTCCCAATCAAGAACTATACCTAAAAAAGGACGATAGCGTGAGCTTCATCATCAATACCAACATTAAAGCGATGAACTCCAATGTCAATCTCGCCGTAACCAACCGCGAGGTAACTAAATCGCTTGAAAAGCTCTCGTCGGGCTTAAGAATCAACAAAGCTTCCGACGACAGCTCTGGCATGGCGATCGCCGACAGTTTGCGATCGCAGGCTAACGCGCTCGCGCAATCTATGCGAAACGCCAACGACGCCATAGGTATGATCGGCGTGGCGGACAAGGCTATGGACGAGCAGATCAAGGTGCTGGACACCATCAAAGCCAAAGCCGCGCAAGCGGCGCAGGATACGCAGAACTACCAATCACGCGCCGCGATCCAGCGCGATATTATCAGGCTGATCGAACAGCTTGACAACATCGCCTTCCAGACCTCCTACAACGGGCTGAAAATGCTCGCGGGCAGCTACACCAACAAAGCCTTTGAGATCGGCGCCTATTCCAACGAGGTGATCGGCGTTTCTATCGGCGCGACAAGTTCGGACAAGATAGGCTCGGTGCGGCGCGAATCCACCACCAATATCACCGCTTCGGGCGAGGTCGCGCTGGAGTTTAAGGTGGGCGAAAAGACGGTCAAACTCGAAACCGTGATCGTCTCCTCCGGCGCCAAAACGGGCGTGGGCGTGCTGGCTGAAACCATCAACAAAAACAGCGATATACTCGCCGGCATTCGCGCCTCGTATCTTACGCAATCGACGGGAAGCGGCGAGATTAAGGCGGGCAATGTAACTGGGCTTACCATCAACGGGATTACTATCGGCGACGTGATCGTGGATCAAGCCGATCGCAACGGCAATCTGATCAACGCGATCAACAAATACACCACCGAAACGGGCGTAACGGCGAGCGTCGATTGGGCTGGCAGGCTCAATCTCACTTCGGCGGACGGGCGCGGCATAGAGCTTGGCGGGACGCATTCGGCGATTACGGGCTTGGACGACGAACACAAAAACTTCGGGCGGCTGCTGCTGACGGACACGCGGGCGAACGATATTGTGGTTACGGACACGCTCGGCGCGATCAGCGGCAATTTGAGCGGCGGCGCGCAGGCAAACTACAACCTTCGTATGGTGCGCGGCATATTCAACAAAGACGACATCAACGCCGGCGGCGGTTTCGCCAACGATGTGCAATATAACGAAGCCGATTACAATTTCGGTTCTGGCGTAACGACCAGAGAAGGCGCTATGATCGTGATGGATATAGCAGAAAGCGCGATCGCGCTTTTGGATCGCATACGATCGGATATTGGCGCGGCGCAGTTGCAGCTTGAGGTAACGCTGAACAATATCAGCGTAACGCAGGTGAATGTCAAGGCGGCGGAATCGGGTATCCGCGACGTGGATTTCGGCGCGGAAAGCTCCAATTTCAGCAAGCAGAGCATTCTCACGCAGTCGGGCAGCTACGCGCTTAGCCAAGCCAACGCGATACAGCAGGCGGCGTTAAGGCTCCTGCAGTAGTCAAACCAAACATAAAACAAGGAGTATAAAATGGTATTTACTTTGAAGTCGCCCGTTCTGGGCTTTGAGCAGGTTAAAGAGGTGGAGTTCAGCGAAAGCGACGAGCTGTTTGCTACGATCGCGGACACGGCGGGGAGCGGTTTTGTATGGACGCTGGTCAATCCGTATCGTCTGCGCGAATATAGTTTCGACCTCTCCAACGAGGCGCAAAAGACGCTTGGGATCACCGAAGACAGCCAAGTGCTCGTCTATAATGTGCTGGCGCTTGGCGACGCTACGGAAAACTCCGAGATTAACTTTCTGGCGCCTATCGTTTTCAACAAGGACACGGGCGCGGCGGCGCAGATCGTATTGGACGGCAAACAATACCCCTCTTTTGGCGTGTCGCAGAAACTCTCGGAGTTTGTCGTCAAAGCCGCCTAAACGCGTAATATGGGTAACGCCATAGAAAGGTAAACCCGATGAGCAAAAACAGGATTCTGGCTTGGATCGCGGCGATTGCGGTCGTCGCCGCGATCGGTTACTATTTCAGCTTTGTTTACGAAAAGGCGGACTATCAGCACCCGAGGATCCGTAGCGGCAGTACGGGGCTTCGGTAAGCTACGCGTTTACCAGATCGCAATCTTTATAAACTCTCCGCTGCGTTAGCCGATCGGCGCGGCGAACAAGCCGCGTCATTTTATATCCCAAGGAGCGACGACGGGAAACGCGCGCGGATTAGCCCGCTCGAATTGGAATATGAGTTGCGCGTGTTCGTCCTGCGAAATCAGCGATAAAACCTGTATCGGTCGCGCATTGGGACCGTGTTTGAATTCGCGCGTCATAGGATCGCGGGCAATAAGTTCGTCAAGAAGGCTGGTTTTCGCGGCGGGAATATCTTTGGTTGTACGCTGGTAATCTTTTCTTAAACAAATAACCGCTTCTTCGGGACTCAAATCGTCTTCCAGATGACTCAAATCCGTCATTGCGTCCAGAAAACGACCGCAAACAAAGTCTTCAAAGCTCAAATAGTTGATTTCGCTTTCCGGATTATCGCGCCAAAGCACGGCGCACCCTTGTTCGCCGCTCGCCAGCTTTACGAGCGCATAGATGTCCCCGCCTCCGCTTTGCGCGAATGGCGCGAAGAAGTTTCCGTTCTGATATTCGGGCGCCAACCATTCAGACAATACCCCGCTCGGCTCATTGTCGTCAAGCCACTCCAGATCGTATGTAGCCCAAAGCGCCGGCGGGTTTGTCGTGAGTATCTGAGAGGAATTCTTGTTGAAGTCAGCCGAATACGAGGTCGCGCCAGAATCAATCAGGGATTCGAGCGCTTTTGGAATGGCAATACCGAATTTTGCGGAGATTGCCTTGAGTTCGGAGGCGTTTCGCATCGCTATCTCCTAAGCAGATTTTCGCGCTGGTATAGTATCATTTTCAGAATATCCCCGCTTTGAAATGCGCGCGCGCTTCGCTCCGCTTCGTCCCCCCTGACAAGGGGGGATTTGAGGGGGGTTTGTTATTGCCGCAATTTGCCTCCCCCCCCCCCCCGCTCCGCTAGCGCCGCTTTCTCTACGATGCTCCACGATACCTTGCTGGCGGAAGGCTTTGCTTTCTATCGCTTCGCCACTCGTAAGAAGTTAGTATTTCAATCTTTTTCATTCTGCAAAACCTAATATATTATTTTTTCTTGATCGAATTGAATAGTAACGCGAATAA
>JAITEA010000143.1 GCA_031282285.1 Helicobacteraceae bacterium | reverse complement strand
GAGACGATCCAGAGCCGTTTTGGCGACATTCCCAATATGCTGCCTATGCCCTCCCTGCCCGAAATCACCTTCGCGAGGCTTCGAGAGCTGTTCCCCAGCGCGCTGACCATCGCGCTGCTGGCTGGCATCGAGTCGCTGCTTAGCGCGGTGGTAGCCGACGGCTTGGCGGGGACGCGCCACAACTCCAACGCGGAGCTGATCGGTCAAGGCGGCGCCAATGTCGCCAGCGCGCTCTTTGGCGGGATATGCGCCACGGGCGCGCTCGCCCGCACCGCCGCGAACATTCAAAACGGCGCGAAAACGCCCGTATCGGGTATGATGCACGCCGCGTGGCTGCTGCTGATTATGTTTTTCCTCGCGCCGTTTATCGCGAAGGTACCGCTCGCCGCGCTGAGCGGGATTCTGGTCGTGATCGCGTGGAATATGAGCGAGTTCAAGCGCATCAAATCGATCCTCAGAGCGCCCAAAAGCGACGCGGCGGTGCTGTTTATGACGCTGTTCTTGACGGTGCTGGTCGATCTGAATATCGCGATCTTGGCGGGCATCTCGATGGCTTCGCTGGTATTTATCCAAAAGATGATGGAAGGCACGCAGATCAAATCGTTCAAAGACGCGCTGGACAGCACGCTCGGCGACGAGGAGGGCGATCCCGACGCGATCGGCAAAAAGATCGTGCCAAGCGACACGGAGGTTTACGAGCTGTTTGGACCGCTGTTTTTCGGCGTCGCGGAGCGTATGCGCGACACGCTTCGGATATTCTCCAAACCGCCGAAAGTTTTCATATTGCGAATGCGCTATGTGCCGATGGCGGACGCGGCGGGCTTAAACGCGCTCGAGGAGCTTTGCTCCAGCGCCGCCAAACAGGGGACGACGCTGGTTTTAAGCGGCGTAAATAACAGCGTCTATCGCAGCATTCACAGGGCGGGTTTGCATAAGCTGATCGGCGAGGCGAATATATGCGATCATATCGACCGCGCGTTGGCGCGCGCCGAAGCGCTTGTGGCGTTAAGCGCCGTCGAGTCAAACGACGCGGCGCAATAAACGCTTTTACGCCGGTTATAATGCTGGCTTAAATACGATCGGGGGAGGGTTTTAATGAGCGGCAAAACGGACGAGGGCGTTATCAAACGCTTTAGAATCTCGTGGACGGCGTATTTCGCGCTGATCGTTAAGTTCGCGATTGTAGCCGCGATCTTGCTCGCGGTTTTTATCGTGTTGGCTTACAAACGCTTTGGCGAAACCGCGATCGCGCCTTTAGCCAATATAGAGATTCTCGCCAAAATCGCGAAAACGATCGACGAATGGACGCAATGGATTTCGGCGGGCGCGATCAATATAGCCTTCTGGGTCGTATTGGGTTTCATAACGCTTCATCTGCTTATTTTTATATACCGGTTTCTGTTTTTGCGGAGCGTTTATGTATATACCAATAAAGAGGGCGTTTGGCTTTACAGAGGTATTTTGCCTTGGCAGAAAGGATCGTATGGCGTAAAGTGGCGCGATCTTGATTCCGCCGTTTATTTCAGCGGGTTCAAAAGCTGGATTTTCAAAACCTACGATATACGAATCGATCATCGTTTCACCAAAGATAACGAGATCGCTTTGCCCAGCGTATTTAACGGGCATAAAGCCGTAGCTCATATCAACCAGATGCATCAGGAATTTATCGGCGCGCAATCAACGCCCGCGGACAAAGAGGCTTAATAAGCGGTTATTTGATGCGGGAGACAAGCGCGTCGGCTACGGCTGAAAGCTCGTCGTCGCCCGCGGCTAAGTTTTTGGCTTCGTCCAGCAGCTTTTTCGCGTATTGGCGGCTTTTGTCGATCGCGCCCGATTGTTCTAGCGCCGTTTTTAGCCATCGCGCGTCGTCGCCCGATATCTTTTTTCCAAAGAGCGAAAGCAGTTTCGATCTATCGTTTTCGCCGGCGCTGTGATAAAAATCGATTAACGGCAGAGTAACCTTGCCTTCGCTTAGATCGTTAAGCGCGGGTTTGCCAAGCGTCGCCTCGTCGCCGACAATATCCAAAATATCGTCGATTATCTGAAAGGCGATCCCAAGCGCCGCGCCCAAACGAGCGTAACGATCGCGATCTTTGCCCGCCAAAATAGCCGCCGCTTCGCACGAAGCTTCGATCAGCGCCGAAGTTTTCAAATAGATCATATTTTCATATTTTTGGCGATCGGTATTAAACGATTTGGACAGCTCTACATCGAGAAACTCTCCATAGGATAGTTTCGCCACCGCTTCGCTGATTATTTTAGCCGTCAAGCTATCAAACGCCGCGAGTTTTGAAAAGGCGACGGAGTAAAAAATATCGCCGATCATAATAGCTTTTTTGGCGCCGTCGGTAACAAATACCGAAGGCGCGCCGCGCCGCGTTTTAGCGTCGTCGATTATATCGTCGTGAAGCAGGCTCGCCAGATGGATTGTCTCTACGATCGCGCTTAACAAAAAACGCTTGTCGCCCTCTTTTGCGATCGCGCAGATAAGGCGGCTTCTTAGCTGTTTGCCCGCGGGGATTTTATCGATATATTCCCTGATTGGCGGCTCGAAAAAGCCGCGCATTATTTCGTTAGTCTCTTTCATCGGATACCTTTTTAATACGGACGGTTCCAAGCGCGTCGGATAGATAGAGCCGCATATTGGAGATATTGCGATCGCGATCGAAACCTTCAAACACAATCATAACATACGGCGCGGGCGGCGGCGTTGTTGCGTTGGTTTTAACGGGGATTTTGATCGCGTTAAGTTTATAGTCGTCGTAAAGGATCGTCTGATAGGGAAAAAAGTCGTATTTGATCAGCGAAACCAAGCCGTTATTGTGAAACAAAGACCATCTGAATGTCAGTATATTTTCGTTGATCTCAAAGACCGCGAACTCGTCTTTTCTAAGCGAAAACGGCTCGCTGTGCGCCCAATCGGCGGCGCATAGCTTTATGGCGATCAGCGCGGCGACAATAAACGATCTCACCGCTCTGCGCCGCTTGCGATCTTAGCCATTATCCCGATCATCTTATTCTCGCGATCGCCAAGCTGGTCGAGCAACGCTAGAATCTCGGCTTTTACGATCTCGCGATCGCCGTTAAACAAAATATCAAAAAACCGCTCGGTTATATCGCCGCTAAATAGATCGTCTGGGAAAATCTCGTCTAAATCCATTAAGGCAGCCGTTTATTTTTAAGCGCGATTATACGGTTATATGAGTCGATAATTCTACGCGGATCGATTTCGCCGCTGTCTATCGCCGCTTTAACGATCGCCAATACCTTGTCTGGAACCTCTGGATCGTATGAAAGCATATTGGAAAAGAGCAGAATATCGTTACCGGCGTTGATCGCCAGCGCGACAGTCTGGTTGAGATCGAAGTTACGCGCGATCGCGCCCATTTGCAGATCGTCGCTTATAACCGTTCCGTCGAAGCCTAGCGCGCGCAAACGGCTAATCTGTTTTGCCGAAAGCGAGGCGGGCAGATCGCCCTCGCTGGGATCGATAATATGCGCCATCATCACGGCGCGCGCTTTTTTTGAGTCGATAAGCCGCGTAAAAGGAATCAGATCGTCCGTTTGAATTGTCGCGCTCGCGCTTTCGATATGCGGATCGGCGATTGCGCCGCCGTGTCCGGGGAAGTGTTTGAGCGCGGTTAATATCCCGCAGGAGTCGTGCGCCTTGATAAACTGCTCGGCGAACTTCGCCACCTTTTGCCCGTCCGAGTCAAAACCGCGCTGATCGCTTGCGATCACCCCTTCTCCGCGATCGAGATCAACCACAGGCGCGAGGTTGAAGTTGATCCCGTATCCGCGCAGTTCGCACGCCAGATCGCGGTAGGTCGCGTACGCGGCGTTCGGCGTTCCGGCGCCAACCTTTTTTGCCGACGGATAATCGCTGAAGCCCTTTTGCGAGTTGAGCCGCTGAATCTTGCCGCCTTCTTGATCGATCATAATCCATAGCGGCGGATTGGAGCCGATCGAGTAGTGCAGGGCGCGCGTAAACGCCTCTAACTGCATAGGATCGTCGATATTGCGCGCGTAGAGTACCACGCCGCCGATCTCGCCTTTTTTTATCCGCCCCATCACGAGCTTGGCGCCCGCTTCGCTTGATCGCTTGCCTTCAAAACCGATAACGATCATCTGCCCGACCATTTTCTCGATCGGCGCCGGATATTTAACGCGATTGGTTTCGTTGGCGTCCGTTTTAAGCGGCGCGGCAAAACCAAGCGAACAGCAAAGCCCGATCGACGCCGCAACGCGCAATACAAAGTCG
>JAITEA010000129.1 GCA_031282285.1 Helicobacteraceae bacterium | reverse complement strand
TAGAATGGATTTCGTCGCCTGTTTGCGGATTATAGACGGCAAGAAAGTTATAGCCGCAGCCCTCTCCGGCGCCGGAGGAGTACTGAATATTGAGCAGAATATGTTTTTTGCCCTCGTTTGCGTAATCGATAAAGTAGCTATGATTACCGTCGTCGTAAAAATATATCGAAGCGTATTTATTTATGCGTATCTTATTGTCTGTTGGATTTAGATCGCTCTTAAACCTTTCGATATCGTTTTTATCGAGAGCCGAAGCTAGATTGACGGGCGCGATCTTGTTATATTTGCCGTCGATAACCCGCTTGCATATTTTATCCGTATTCTTGTAGCCTGTAGTTTTTCTCTCTATCTTGCACGCTTGATCGAAAAAATAACTCTCTTTGTCAAACGAGAGGATATGATAGCTGTTCTCGTCTCTTGATATAAGATTTAGATATATGGTATCGTCCAAGGAAAACAATCTAACCCGCTCCGACGACCAAGCCCTGAAATATATTGGCGCGATTTGTCCGTATTCGTAGGCGCCAGACTGATTGATATTGCTACGAAACGCGCTTTCGTTTGCGTCGATTGGGATTTGGGCGTGGTAGAGATATGGAAAATGCCCCGTTCCTTCATATACGGTAAAAATCAGTCGTTTCGCCTTTGAGGTTTTATTGTCGTCGCGGTATGAAATACGATCTTTGAAATCTTTCAAAAACGGCTTTTCGTCTAAAATCCGCTTGCAAACTTGCGAAGTTTTCGCGGTGGGAAACGGATCGATAATATCTCTTTGCCGATCTTCAAGAAGCGCTTCCAACATCATCTCGATATACCATTCGTTAATTTTATTTTGTTTCATACACTCGTAGTACGCGCTTTCGTCTTTGCTCTCTTTGCATTTGATTAGCGTATCGTTATAACGGTTTACGATCTCCTCGTTTGGCTTATACTCTAGCGCGCTTGCGTTGGCGTTTTTGCGTTCGATAATCCTGTTGAGACTTTTTGCTAAGCCGGCTTCTCTTTTTGTCTTTTCGCCTAGAACGGGAATATCTTTGTCGTTGATCAGATTAAACTTGTAAGGCGCTCTGGCGTTGGCGTTCGCAAATAGCAGGCTTAAAATCAGCGCGGCAAAGCAAAGCGGTTTCATACGGGCTCCTTCAAAGTCAAAATTGTAGCGCTTTGGGCGGTTTAGCGGTCGATTTTGCGCCGATAAATCAAAGCGCGATCGGTTTGGCTGCGATCAATTTACGCCGCTCGATCGCGTATGCGCGGCAGTTTTAAGAAACGCAAGGTAAAATCACGACTCTTTTTGCGCCGAAAACCCTTATCGCGCCGCGTAATCGCGATCGAGCGGGCTTAGCAAAGGGCGGCAAAAGAGGGGCGAAACCCGAAACGGTCTCATAGCTCAGCGGTAGAGCGCTACCTTGACATGGTAGAGGTCAGAGGTTCGAGACCTCTTGGGACCACCAACGAAAATGACAAAAGGAGCTGGAAGTTTATGTTTGCGCGAAGGAATGAAAAAGTTTGAGCGATATAATCGGCATTAAAACGCCGTCGGGCATTTTTGACCTCGCAACCGCAAAAGAGCAAGGCTTAAACGGCTCTCCTATTTATTACGACGACTCTCAAGAATCTCTATCTATTATCCGCCACTCCTCGGCGCATCTGCTGGCGCAAGCGGTCAAAACGCTCTATCCAGACGCGCGGTTTTTCGTGGGTCCAGTCGTGGAGGAGGGGTTTTACTACGACTTCAAAACCGCCGCGAAAATTGGCGCGGAAGACCTGAAAACCATCGAAAAAACGATGAAAAAGCTCGCCGCGCAGGCGCAGCCGATCGAAAAATACGAAACAAGCCGATCGGAGGCAAACGAGCGCTACAAAGACGATCCGCTGAAAACCGAAGTGTTAAGCCATATCGCCGACGACAAAGTAACTTTCTATAAGCAGGGCGGCTTTGAAGACCTCTGCCGCGGTCCCCACGCGCCGAACACCAAATATCTGCGCCACATCAAACTAACCAAACTATCCGGCGCCTATCTTGGCGGCGACAGCGCGCGCGAAACGCTCACAAGAATCTACGGCGTGGCGTTCAGCTCCGAAGCGTCGCTCGCGTCGTGGGAAAAGCAGATGGAAGAAGCCGCCAAGCGCGATCACAGGAAGCTGGGCGCCGAGCTTGAGCTGTTTAAGTTTTCCGACGATATCGGCGGCGGTTTGGCGATCTGGCTGCCCGCGGGCGCGAGGCTGAGGGCGAAGCTGGAGGCGTTCAGCTTCAAGGCGCACAAGCGGCGCGGCTATCAGCCCGTGCGGGGACCGGAGATTTTGCGATCCGATCTGTGGCGCAAAAGCGGACATATCGCCAACTACGGCGAAAATATGTACTTTACCAAGATCGACGAAAACGAGTACGGCTTAAAACCTATGAATTGCGTGGGGCATATCGCCGTTTACGAGTCGCAAACGAGGAGCTTTCGCGATCTGCCGCTGAAGTTTTTCGAGTTTGGCACGGTGCATCGCCACGAGCAAAGCGGCGTGCTTCACGGGCTTTTGCGGGTGCGGGAGTTTACGCAGGACGACGCGCATATTTTCTGCCGCGAAGATCAGATCGGCGAGGAGATCGAGAAGATTCTCGATTTTATCGACGCGTTGATGAAACGCTTTGATTTTACCTATACGCTGACGCTCTCCACCAAGCCCGATAAGGCGATCGGCGACGACGGGCTTTGGGAGAAATCGACCGCCGAGATCGAAAAGGTCTTGAAAAAACGCGGCGATTATCTGCTCGACGAAGGCGGCGGCGCGTTCTACGGACCAAAGATCGATATCAAGATCACCGACGCGATCGGCAGAAAGTGGCAGTGCGGGACGGTTCAGGTGGATATGAATCTGCCGGAGCGCTTCGATCTGCGTTACGCGACGGCGCAAAACGAGCGCGCGCGCCCCGTGATGCTCCACCGCGCGATGATGGGATCGATGGAGCGGTTTATCGCGATCTTGATCGAGCATTACGGCGGAGAGCTGCCGTTTTTCATCGCGCCGACGCAGGTGGCGATCGTAACGGTGGGCGAGGCGCATATCGAATACGCCAAGGAGATTGAAGATCGGTTGCGATCGAACGATATAGATACCGAGCTTTACGAACGCGACGACACGCTCTCCAAAAAGATTCGCGCCGCCGAGAAAAGCCGCGTTCCGTTTATCGTCGTCGTCGGCGACGAAGAGGTCAAAAACCGCTCGGTCGCCTTGCGCGATCGCCAAGCCAAATCGCAGACGACAATGCCGCTTGACCGGTTTGTCGAGCTGTGCGCTGAAAAAAACAACGAGGAAAGCCTTTGAACAACACCCCCCCCAGTTTCGCCCCCAGAGAGAAAGATAAAAAGACGCTTATCAACGAGTCGATCGTCCGCTTTTGCGACGAGGTGAGATGCATCGGTTCCGACGGTCATCAGTTTGGCGTGATCAGCTCGCGGCAGGCGTTGCAGTTAGCCTACGATCAGAGTCTGGAGCTTGTGATGATCTCGCCCGAAGCCAATCCGCCGGTGGCGAAGATTATGGACTTTGGCAAGTACAAGTACGAGCAGGAAAAGCGCGCCAAAGAGGCGAAAAAGAAGCAAAAGCTGGTCGAGGTCAAGGAAATCAAGCTCACCGCCAAGATCGCGCAGAACGATCTGGGCTACAAGATCAGGCACGCGCTGGAGTTTTTGGACGAGGGCAAGCATGTGAAGTTCCGCGTGTTTTTGAAGGGGCGCGAGATGGCAAACCCAAGCGTAGGCTTTGATGTGCTAAAATCCGTCCTTCAAATGGTGCAGGATGCGGCGGTAATCGAAAAAGAGCCTTTCTTGGAGGGGCGTTTTGTGAGTATGCACGCGGTACCAAAGAAAAAATAGAGGTGAAAAGATGCCAAAGATGAAGACAAAAAGAGCCGCCGCGAAGCGTTTTTCGGTCAAGAAAAATGTGATCAAACGCGGTAGCGCTTTCAGAAGCCACATTCTGACGAAAAAGAGCAGAAAGACCAAGCGCGGATTGCGTTCGGCTCAGTATGTTCACCCGTCGAACGAGGCTGGCGTCAAGCGAATGCTTGGTTTGTAGTCGCCGATTTTCGGCTTTGTAATCGTTTAGCCGCCTCTTGGCGGTTTAATTATCTTCTGTCAGCTTAAGCGAAACAGACAAGAGGGTTTTAACCCCGCCGCAACAGGCAAAAGGATACGAGATGAGAGTAAAAACGGGCTTTGTCCGCAGACGCAGACACAAAAAAATATTAAAACTGGCGCGCGGCTTTTTCAGCGGACGGCATAAACACTTCCGCAAGGCGAAAGAACAGCTTGAAAGAAGCCTAGTTTACGCCTACCGCGATCGCAAAAACAATAAACGCAATTTCCGATCGCTCTGGATTACGCGCATTAACGCCGCCTGCCGCTTAAACGGCATCAGCTATTCAAAGTTTATAAGCGGGCTGGAGAAGGCGAATATCGGGCTTGATCGCAAGGTGTTAGCCGATCTGGCTATGAACGAGCCGACCTCGTTTGCCGCTATCGCCGATCGCGTCAAAAAGGCTATCGCTTAAACTCGCCGTCGCATATCGCATATAAGGACGCGCAATGAAATTGGACAATATTATAGTTTCGCTAGATTCGCTTAATAGCGGCGATCCAAACGATATTATTCAGTCCAATATCAGCGTGATCAACCTTCTCAAAGAGGAGGGCGCGGAGGAAAGCGATATGTGCGACGAGGCGCTGGCAAGCTACTATGTCGATTACTATCTGGCGCAATACAATAACGGCGATTTTTCGCAGTTCGTTTATAATACGGGCTGGGATAAAGAGCTTAACGATATTGTGGCAAAAGCGCTGAAATATATCGGCGCGCCGAAACATCTGGCGCTGTTTGAATCGCTATGCGCCAGAGCAGAAACGCTAAACGAAGAGGATCTAAACGCCTTTTTGGAAAGCGATTATTTTGGCGATAACCCCATACGCGACACCCTGAACAACGCTTCGTTTTACGATCTTGACGAGGATATCGCGGCGCTTAACTCCGCGTGGCTTAGAAACCATCCGAAACTACTGCCGCTCTCGATCGACGATATGTATTCGCGCCTCGAAGCCTTTTTGGGACGCCCCCTCGATCCCTAACCCAATCAAATTGGTTATTTGTATTCGCTAAAAACGCTGGCGCTGCCGTCGTTTGCGATCAGTAGTACTTTGTATGTTTCGTGTACCCCGCCGTACGCTTTGCCGTCCATTCCGGGCGCGCCTATGGGCATATTCGGGACGGACAAACCGATCGCCTCCGGCGCCTCTTTGAGCAGCCGCAAAATATCGTTTGCCGGCACATGCCCCTCGATCGCGTAAGCGCCGATCTTTGCCGTGTGGCAAGAGGCGTAACGAAGCGGAATGCCAAGACCGTTTCGCGCTTCGCTCTCGCCGTCGATCGTTGTGGTTTCAAAGCCGTTTTTTTGCAGATGCGCGATCCAGTCGTTGCAGCAGCCGCAATTTGGGTCTTTGTAGATTGTCGCCGCGATCTTGTTCGCCGAGTCCGCCGCATTCGCCGCGCCTGTCGTCGCGCCGTTGGCTTCGGAGCTTTGCGTCGTTGAAACCGCCAAAAAGCCGGCGCCGGCGATCAGCGCCGCGGCAAGCAGGCAAGCCGATATATACCGCGCGTTTTGCTTAAACGCCGCTGTACCGCGTTGAACAAACTGAAAAAACTCTGGCGCCATAATTTTTCCTTACGCGAGATTTAGTCCAAACATTATAGCTTTCACGGCTTTCTTGGGCGCAAATAATGCGGCGATCAGCGCTGCTAATGGCAAACCAGCCGCGCCGCGCCGCTCGTTTCGCAAACCAAATCTAACGCTTGCTATCATTTATGATGCAAATAACCCTTCTTCAAAGCTCCGATCTCGCCGTCTGCTCGCGCGCCATTCGCGTCTGCTGGCAGAGCCAAGACAAGTCCGACAACGGCGGCGAGCGCGATCGCGAGTTAATCGATCGCGTGGGCAATAAAAACAAGCACGCCAGCACGCTCGAACATCTGTTTTACACCTTTTACATTCAAGGCGTCAGCCGCGCCTGCCTGCAAGAGCTTGCCAGACACCGCATAGCCTCGCTTTCGGTCAAAAGCACGCGCTACACGCTCAAAGAGCTTAAAGGCGAAGCGCCGTTTGAAACCTTCGACGATCGCGCCGCGAAATACCTTGTCGCCACGGGCGCGGAAGCGGTCGATCGGGCGAGTTTGGCGGCGCTGGAAAACCTGCGGCGGCTTTTGACGCAAGGGATCGCAAACGATCGCGCCAAATACGCGCTGCCGGAGAGCTACAAAACCGAACTTGCGTGGAGCGCGAACGCCCGCAGCCTGCAAAACTTCCTGCGGCTTAGAACGAGCCGATCGGCGCTGTGGGAGATACGCGATCTGGCGTTAGCGATTTTTGACGCGCTGCCCGAAGATCACAAATATATTTTCGCGCCGCATATCGAGCCAGAAAGCGCGGGTGCTTAAGCGATGAAAGCGGGCGAGTTTTTTCGGCGCGTAGCGATATTCAGGACAAGTTTGACGCTGCTGATCGCGTTAATCGCTGGCTTATCGTTGGCGCTGTCGGCGATTGTTAGCTTATATAACGGCGAATGGCTTCGGGCGCTTAAAACGACGGGGCTTTTGACTGGCGTGGGCTTATTGGCGTGGTGGGCGATCGTCGTTGGGAAAGCGCAAACCAAACGGCGCGATAAGCCCGCCGATTAACTTACTAAATGGAAAGCGCGAATGAATGATCGATTAATCATTGAAAGACTATCGTTTATGAACGACTCTATAGATGTTATACGCTACCACAAAGGCGAGCCCGTAACTTTAGGAGATTATATAGAGGCGCGCGTTTCGACCGCTCCGCGCGAATTGGCGACCGACGCCATATTCCGCAATATGCTACTCGCTATCAGCGACGCGTTTAATGGCAACGCAACGGAGGCGATCAAAACGCTTAAAAGTTACGCGCCAGAAGCGCTAAAAGCGATAGTTGGCGAATGGATTACAGATATTGACAAAGACGAGATATTGCCTCATGATATTATCGCGCTAAGTTTTAATATATACGAACCATACGGTTTAGAGCTTGTGGGATCAAAACGCTACGACGCAAACAATGAAGATTGGGCGTGCGAAGAGGATTTTGTCCCCAAAGTCAGAAGATGCCCAGATTTTCAACTATCGGGCGGTTTTGAGCGCCAAGAGGTTTTGGATATAGTCGTAAATATATTAAAAGCGTTATGTAACGAGCTGTCCGACTCGCGGATTTTTAATGTTCAGCATATAGCCGCGGGCTTTGTGGACGGAAAGCTTACCGTAATCAAATAATACGCGACAGCCGCTAATCAGAATACAAGCCACGCTAATCCACACAAACGCTCCGCCTTTTTCCGTTATTCCCGCGACGGAGCGCTAGCCGCGAAGCGGCGTTAATTGCCTAGGAAAGCGCCTTCTCGTCATACCCGCGAAAGCGGGTATCCATCTCTCGAAACCTTAGCATTACGAACGGCTTATTCAAACCCCCCTTGTCAGGGGGGGAGGAATTGAGAAGGCGCGATCGACGAATCCCTCCCCCTTGATAAGGGGGGCAAGGGGGGCGCAGATCGCGCTTGCTTCGCCTTTTCCCGTCATTCTCGCGAAGGCGGGAATCCATCTTGAAAATAATCGAAAATCCGAAAATGAACGCCGATCGCCGTTTTTTGTAGCAGATTGCATTCGATTCGTATATTTTTTGGATTCCCGCCTTCGCGGGAATGACGCATAAGGACGATTTGCGCTCCTACGGAGCGGGCGCTGCGCGGGAGTGACGAGAGAGAGGATTTAGATTCCCCCCTCCAATAAGGGGGGATTAAGACAAG
>JAITEA010000108.1 GCA_031282285.1 Helicobacteraceae bacterium | reverse complement strand
AAGCGATCGCGGTTATTGACCAGATCGATAAACCAGATCGCGTACTGATCGCTGACTTTCAGCAACCAATCCACATACGCCTCCGACGCGGGACCTTCGCTCTGTTTTGCCCTCTCCAGCGCGCTCTCCACAAACTCCGAAAGGCGAAGCATAGCCTCAAACTTCAGATACCCCGAAGCCGATTTGAGATTGTGAAAAATCCTGAACAGCTCGCCTAGTCGATCGGCGTATTCGTCGGCGTTTTCCAGCGCGAGTATCGCCGGCTGCATCGCCTCTTTCATCACCTCGAAGTGGTTTATAAACTCGTCTACGATCTCGTATTCAAAGTCTGTATTGGCTTGGTCTAAAATGCCCATACTCGGCTCCTTTGAAAAGGATACTTTACCAATTTTTAGCCTGAACTTAGCTTTTGATATAAAGCCATATCTCGTCCGCAAGCCAGAAATCGGCGTTAAAATAACGGTTTTCGCCCCAAATCAGCCGCCCCCGCTCGACCAGAAAATCCGCCTTGACGCGCTCTTTGCGGCTCAAAACGCCCGCGTCGAACCCGCGAACGCACCTTAGCCCTAGCATCAGCCGCTCGTCGTTAAAGGTCGCGCTATCGATTATCTCCGTCGTCTTGAACAGCGGATCGTCTATATACGCCGCCGGATCGCTTGGCGGCGCGTATCGAAACGACGCCGCGCCCCGCTTCGCGAAACCTACCGCGCCCGCGCCAAGCCCCAGATAGCCGCGCCCCTCCCAGTAGCCCATATTGTGGCTGGAGGGCGTCGAGCCATAGTTGGAAACCTCGTAGCGCGGATAGCCCGCCGCCTCTATCAGCCGCGAGAAGGCGCGCGCTAAACCGCGATCCTCGATCGCCGTTTGCGGCTTTGCGGCAAATGGCGTTCCCTCCTCGATCGTCAAGCAATAGGCGCTGATATGCGTCGCGCCCAGCGCTTTGGCGTTTTTGAGATCGCTTTCTAGCAAAGCGATCGAATCGCCCGCTACGCCGTAGATCAGATCGACGCTAATCCGCTCGAATCCCGCTTGAACTGCGCCGGCGATCGCCGCTCTCGCGCTCTCGCCGTTATGCGCCCGCCCAAGCCGTTTTAGTTTGCGATCGTCAAAACTTTGAACGCCTACGCTGATCCTATTGACGCCCAGCGATCGCGCTGTTTTCGCCCACTTGGGCGAGAGCGAATTGGGATTGACCTCGATCGTAACCTCCGCGCCGCGCCGCAGAAACGGCGAAACCTTCGCGAAAAACGGTTCGTAGCCCGCCGCGTCGAAAACCGACGGCGAGCCGCCGCCGATGTAGAGCGAGCCGAAGCTGTCGCCCTCGCTTAGCGCCAGATCGGCTTCAAACTGCCTGATAAGCGCCGCGATATACGCCTTTTGCGGCGGATTTGGCGCGGCGAACGAGTTGAACGAGCAGTAGGGGCATTTGGACTCGCAAAAGGGAATGTGCGCGTAAATCAAGGCGTTCCTTGCGCCCCTAATGAGCGCGACGATATAATGGCGTAATTTTATCGCTTATCGCAAGCGAACGCGACAATACTAGGAGGACGCATGGAAAAGAACTATCGACCCAATGTGGCCGCGGTAATCCTCTCTAGTCAATACCCGAAAACCTGCGAGCTTCTCATAGCCGAACGAAGCGACATAAAGGGAGCTTGGCAGTTTCCGCAAGGCGGTATAGACGGCGGCGAGGACACGAAAACGGCGCTGTTTAGAGAGCTTAGCGAGGAGATTGGCACCAACGAAGTGGAGATTATCGCCGAACATCCAGACTGGATCAGCTACGACTTCCCCGGAGCCGTGGCGGAGAGAATGTATCCGTACGACGGGCAGCGGCAGAAGTATTTTCTGGTGCGGCTGAAAAATAGCGCCGCGATCAATCTGGAGACTAAATCGCCGGAGTTTACGCGCTTCAAATTCGTCCCCGTAGGCGAGGCGCTTAAAAAGGTTTCGTATTTCAAACGCCCAATATACAAAAAGGTATTGGAGCATTTCAAAAAAAGCGGATATCTATAGATGTTAATCGTTCAAAAATACGGCGGCACAAGCGTAGGCTCGATCGAGCGGATCAAGGCGGTGGCGCAGCGCGTAAAGCTCGCCGCCGATCAAGGCAATAAGATGGTCGTGGTCGTCTCCGCTATGAGCGGCGACACCAACAACCTGATCGATATGGCGCTGCAAATCAGCAAAACGCCGCCGACAAGAGAGATGGATATGCTACTCTCCAGCGGCGAGCGCGTTACCTGCGCGCTGACGGCGATCGCGCTAAGCGAGCTTGGCGCGGAGGCGATCGCGCTGACGGGCAGGCAGGCTGGGATCGTTACGGACGACACGCACACCAAAGCCAGAATCGAGGAGATTCCAAGCGAGCCGATCGCCACATATCTCAGCGAGGGCAAGATCGTAGTCGTCGCGGGCTTTCAGGGCGTAACGCGTAGCGGAGAGGTTACCACATTGGGGCGCGGCGGTTCGGATTTGACCGCGGTGGCGATCGCGGGCGCGATCAAAGCCGATCTGTGCGA
>JAITEA010000080.1 GCA_031282285.1 Helicobacteraceae bacterium | reverse complement strand
ATCTTATGATCGCAAAAAGGAGCGCGTATTTTGATAACGGCAAAGCGGCGGATCGATAGAGCGGCGAAACGATCGCTCTCGTTTATCGTCCCAAAGCGGCGGCAAACAAGCGTCAATTTCGAGGCGTCCGCGTTCGCGCTGGCGGCGGCGCTGATGTCCGCCGCGTTTATCTACGAGCTGAACGCGATGAGCTACGGGCTAAAGCTGACCGCGCTTGTTTCGGGCGTCGTCTCCGCGGTCGCCTATCATCTGATCTTCGTCCTCTTTGACTCGCGCGCGCTGGATTATCCGCTCGGCTTCGATCCCGCGCTATTGAAGACCGAGCGGCGTTTTTCGCGCGCTTTGAGCGCCGTCGTCTTTGCGGCGCGGGCGGTTACCGCGATCTTCGCCGCTTTTGTCTTTGGCGCGGCGCTTCTGCTTGCGCCCGCGATCGCCGCCGCTTTGGGAACGCGCCCGAACGAGGCGCTTTACGCCGCGGCGATCGGCGCGTTTTTTGGCGTCGGCGCGTTCGTGTGCGCGATCTACGCCTTTCGCAAACCGCAACCCAACGGCAAAAACGGCGGCGCGCGATCGGGGGGCGAATGACGGCGCTTTTGTTGTGCGCGATACTAATCGGCGGTTTCTCGATCGGCTTTGTCTGCTGGAGAGGGTGTTTTGTCGCGGTCGATCCGATCGCTTCGGCGCTGTTTGATCTAGCGTCGCTCGAATCGATCGGGGTTAAAATTGTCCGCGCCGCGGTCTTTATATTTTTAGTCTGCCTGACCTCGTTGCTACTACTGATCTATCCGATAGGCTTTTATGTATTCGCCTCCGCCCGTTTGTCGCCGTATCTAAGCGTCGCGCTCTCGTTTGCCACCTCGTTTTTGGGCTGGCTCTGCCTGCTGTATATGCGGCGTATTATTAAGCGCGGCGACACAAGATCGCAAGCCGCACGCCTATGACTATTCGCGTCTATTACGAGGATACCGATTCGCTTGGGATCGTCTATCACGCAAACTATCTTAAATATATAGAGCGCGCGAGGAGCGAGGCGTTTTTTGCTATCGGGCGCAAACCCGAAAACGCCGATCGCTACTATGTGGTCAGATCGATGAATATCCGCTTTATCAAATCCGCGAAACTAGGCGATATATTAGAGGTTAGATCGCGCCTCAAAGCGCTTCGCGCCGCCTCGTTTTGGCTTGAGCAGGAGCTGTGGCTGGATAATACGATTATTTTCAGCGCCGAAGTCGAGATCGCCTCTATGCGCGATTCAAAACCCGCCAAGATTACGGATAGCGCAAAATCGTTCCTGCGCGACGCTTTTGGCGATGCGTAAAACAAGCGCTTAAACTAGGCGTTATTCGCTTTTGATCGCGGCGATCGAGACATTCTCCAATTTACGCTCTTTGAGCGCGTCCACGATCTTGATAAAGTCGGCGAAACGGCTTGATTTATCGGCGCGGATAACGATCATATCGGCGCGGTTCATACTATCCATTCGCATTAATAGCGTATAGAAATTTACCGCCTCTTTGTCCAGAAAAAATCCGCCGTTTTCATCGACGGCGATCTCGTAGCGCTTCTGCCCCTGCGCCGGCGATTGCGGCTGCGCCGTTTTCGCTTCCGGCAGCGCTACTTTGATCGCGCCCTGAGAGATAAAAGTCGCCGTAGTCAGCACGATGGCAAGCAGCACGAGCATAATGTCGATAAACGGCAGAACATTTATAGAATCAATGCGTTTTAGCCGCATATTCCGCGTCCCACTCCGCCAGCAGCGATTCGGCTTTGCCAAGCAGCAAATTATAGGCGATCGAAGATGGGATCGCCACCAGCAAGCCCGCCGCCGTCGCCTTCAGCGCGAGCGCCAAGCCCGTCATCAGCGCCGCCGCGTCCATATTGGCGAGATTATCGGCGATATCGATAAAGGCGATCATAATGCCAAACACCGTGCCAAGCAGCCCCACATAGGGCGCGTTGGAGGCGATCACGGCGATGATCGTCAGCCGTTTTTGCAGCGCGACCTCGAAGCGCGATCGGTTGTCGTACTCGCGGACATTCGCGGCGCGGTAAAACAGCGCGCGCTCGATCGCCGCCCACAGCGCGATAAAACCCATCGCGCCCAGAACGCCAAAGGCGATCCACTCTACAAGCTCTCTATCCATTCGTTACGAAAGCCTCTCAATCCGCGTTAAAACGCTTGGATGCGTCTCGTTCCACAACGCGTAAATCGGTCGTTTTTTGGGAAACGCCCTGTTTTCGACCACGAGTTTTATCAGCGCGCTTTTTAAGTAGGTTTTGTCGGTAAGCGACGCGCCGTAACTATCGGCGGCAAACTCGGCGCGGCGGCTGATCGCGTTGATAATCGGCTGCAAAAAAAAGCTCAACGGAGAGAGGATAAAAACCGCGTAGATAACCAGCGTAAAATGCGGCGCCTTTGGCAGCCCCAGCGCGGCGTAAAAATCGACGCCGATCGCCGCGGCTAACAGCAGGCAAAAGATTAATATCTCCGCGCTCAACGCGCCCATCTGTTTGAAAATATCCTTGTGTTTGAAATGTCCCAGCTCGTGCCCCAAAACCGCCAAAATCTCCTCCTCGCTCAGCTTCTCGATCAGCGCGTCGTAAAGCGCCACGCGCTTGGTTTTTCCAAAGCCCGCGAAATAGGCGTTCAGCCGCGAATCGCGCTTTCCCGCGTCGATCTTAAAAACGCCCTTAGCGCCAAAGCCCGCCCGCTTTAACAGCGATCCGATCTTCGCGCCAAGCGGCGTGTCGTCGATCGGCTCGAACTTGTTAAACAGTTTGGCAAAATATGGAAAGAGCAAATTGGCAAGGACAATAAAAAACATAGCGACCGCGAAAAGCCCCAGCGCGAGTTTAAGCGCGTTGTCAAACTCGCCAAAAGAGTCGGCGTATAAACCCAAAACGGCGACAAACGCGTAGGCGATCGCAAAGGATATGGGAAACGCCAGCGCCACGCTTTTTATCAGATCGATAAAATAGAGCTTTTTTGTCGAGCGGTTGAAGCCAAACTTTTCGTCGATCACAAAGGTTTTGTAGTATTGAAACGGCTGATTTAGCGCGATCAAAATCGTAATGTACAACGCGATAAACAGCGCTGATTTTGGCGCTTGGCTCTCGATGGCGATAGCGCGATCGAGCAGGGCAAAGCCCGCAAAGAGCCAGCCAAACTGAACCGCCGCGTCAAAAAGATTTTGCGCGATCCCAAAACGCAGGCTTACGATCTCGTAATCGGCGGCTTTTTGCCAATCCGCGCCGCTAAGCAGCGACGGTTCGCCCTCTCTCGCTTTTTTGACAAAACCAAGCTGCGCCAGCTTTAGAAGCAGATCGGCTACGATATACGCCGCGTAAAACGCGACCAAAAACCAGACAAATCCCAAACAACGCTCCAATAAAGGCGATAATTCGCGCTGATTGTAGCGCGTTAGCCTTGAGACTGATAGAATTACGGCTAAATTACGCGCCAAAAGGAGCAAAATGCCGCTGATCGACCTCAAAGCTATCTGCAAACAATACGAGGCGCAGAAGATACTCGACGGCGCGGATTTTGCCCTCGACGCGCTAGAGCGCGTAGCGATCGTGGGGCAAAACGGCAGCGGCAAAACGACGCTCATGAAGATCGCCGCCGGCGTTTTGGAGGCTGATAGCGGCGAGAGAATGATACAAAACAACATTACGATCGAATCGTTAGATCAAAACCCAATTTTGGACGAAAATCTAACGGTAAAAGAGGCGATCGAGAACTCGCTGGCGCACATAGTGGCGATCAAAGAGGAATACGCCGCTTTGGCGCAAAAACTTGAGCGAACGCCAAACGATGGAGCGTTAATAAGCTCGCTTGATACATTGGGCGCTAGGATCGATTTTTTTAACGCGTGGAATCTAAACGATCGCGTTGAGAGGATATTAACAGAGTTTAATCTTAAATCGCTTGAAAACTCGCATATTCTGACGCTAAGCGGCGGCGAAAAACGGCGCGTCGCGCTGGGCGCGCTGCTGCTTAAAAAACCCGATATACTGCTGCTGGACGAACCGACAAACCACCTAGA
>JAITEA010000155.1 GCA_031282285.1 Helicobacteraceae bacterium | reverse complement strand
CGAGCGCTCTTTTTCCTCCCATTTGATCTCCTTAGTGGCAACGGGTTTATGTTGCGCTTTTACGCGCCGATTTGCAATGCGCGAGATCAAACGATCGCGATATCGTTCTTGGCGTAAATAGCGCGGCGTTTAAGCGCTGAGACGATATGATTTCCGTTATCGCAAATGCGTTTAGCGCGAAAGGGGAAAATATGAAAAAGATTTTGTTTATCTTAATTCTAACCGCGACCGCGCTATTCCCCGCAAGTTCCGCCTCGCAAAATAGGGACGACTTTGCCCTATCCAACGATACGATCTCAGATTGGTTCCGCAAAAACTCTAATGAAAAGATCGATATTTTTACAAATCCTACGCCTGTTTTTCGCGCGATAAGGAAAAAGCTTTTTTGACGAACATTTTAATATAGTTGTTTTGCATAGCGCGGCAATAGGAAGCAAGGGCGCGAACTATATAGAATCGGACGATAAATATGACGAATACTATGAAAAAGAGGTTGATTGGCAATATGCTGGAACGCTGGATTTAATAGAAACCGTTACAATCAAAAAATCGGATATAGATAAAGGCGTTATATATACCAATAAATATTTGTTCAAAAATAATCAATTTGTAAAAATTAGCGGAAGCGAATAAAGTTTGCCGATAAACTTTTTGAGCGACGGCGGTATTTTAGGATCGCGATCAACAAGCGCGGGTAAAGCGAAACTGCGCTTGACAATTCTAAAAAACAGACTTTTGTAACTCATATCAAGATTTTGCGGGCGGAAATAGACGCTAATTTGCGCTGGACGCAAAACAAGCGATCCGAGCTTTGACGGCGGTAATTTAAGTGCCCGATCAAAGATCAACGGCTCCGGTTGCGATAACGCGCTATCTAGCAAGAGGGCAAGAAAAGTGGTGGCTCCGGGCAGAATCGAACTGCCGACACGCAGATTTTCAGTCTGCTGCTCTACCGACTGAGCTACAGAGCCGTCGCAAGCGCGAGGCAAAAGAGGGCGCGATTATAGCCGAGCGAGGCTTAATGGAGCAAACGGCGCGGTCTGAAGCCCCGTTTTGCAAACTTTTCAATATTACGATATGCTTTTAACTCGAAGCCCCGCGATCGACCGATAACAACAGACGGAGGTTACGCAAATGCCCGTTGCAGGACTGCGCGACATTAGCAAAGACGAGTTCAAACTATTTCAGGATTATGTGTACAAAAATGTGGGCATTTCGCTCGCCGATCACAAAATCACGCTGGTTCAAGGCAGGCTCGCAAAGCGGCTCCGCGCGCTTGGGCTAAACTCGTACAGGGAGTATTACGACTATATGATCGCCGATCGATCGGGCGAGGAAGAGTATCAGCTAATAAGCGCGATCAGCACCAATGTTACGCAGTTTTTTCGCGAGAGCGCTCAATGGGATTTTCTTAATGAGGAGCTGCCAAATATTTTGGCTAGAAAAACGGATAAGAAACTGCGGATATGGTCTGCGGCGTGCTCCAGCGGCGAGGAGCCATATTCGATCGCGATCTTTTTACATTCGCATATTCGCGATTTTTCGCAATGGGATATTAATATCTTAGCCAGCGATATTTCAAAGCGGGTATTAGCCAAAGCGCAAAACGGCGTTTACGAAGAGAAAGATATGCAGGGCGTGCCGCGCGCGCTGATCGCGCAATATTTTACGGCGCGAAAGGACGCGGCGGGCGAAACCGTATATCATATAACCGATCCGGTAAAAAGATTAATAACTTTCAGAATGTTTAATCTGGTCTATGATAGCTTTCACTCGTTTTACTCGCATTTTGACATTATCTTTTGCAGGAATGTGATGATCTACTTTGACGCGCAGACCCAACAGCGGCTTATAAGCTCGTATCATAAAGTTTTGTCCAATCGCGGTTTGCTGTTTGTGGGGCATAGCGAATCGCTCACCAGAAATAAAGAGGAGTTTAAGCTCGTTAAACCCTCTATATACCAGAAAATATGAAAGGCTCTAAAATGACTAAATTACAGAATATAAACGATCGCGAGCTTATCGCCGAGCTTTCCCGCAGACTGGACGAAAAAAACGCCTCTATAAAAGAAACCGAGTTTTTAACAAAAAAGCTGCTTGCGCTAAACGAAAAAACCAAAGAGAGCGAATCGATCAAAGACCAATTTATGTCGCTGATTATAAGCTCTTTTTCAAATCCGCTTAAATCGCTTTTGGAGCTTGCCGCCTCGCTTGCCGATAAACGCGATCGCGGCGATTTTGACGCGGCGATCGACAAGATCAATATCGAGCTTTTAAGGCTCGATTTTGATTTTGCCAATATTTTCGCCGCCGCGGAGATAGAAGAGGGCAAGATAACGAGCGTATATTCGGATATAAACTTTAACGATATTTTCCAAAGAGCGCTTAACGCTCTGCGCTATCAGATCGAGGAAAAACGCCTTGATGTAGTTTTGGCTTCTTGCGAAGATAGCGGTTTTACGAGCGACGAACGCAAAATATATCTTATACTGATAAACCTGCTTTCAAACGCCTGCGAGTTTTCGTATCCAGACTCAAAGGCGATCGTGGAGCTAAAGAGGCTCGAAAAGGAGTTTTTGATTGCCGTAACGGACTTTGGCGAAGGGGTGAATGTGCGGTACGCCGCGCAGGTTTACTGCAGATTCGCTAGGTTCGGCGGCGGCAAAACTAGGTCGCGTCAAGGGCTCGGTCTTGGTTTGAGCGTGGCTAGAGGTTTTTGCGAAGCGCTCGACGGCAAGATCGATTTTGAAAGCAAAGAGGGGCAAACCGTTTTTCGCGTAAAGCTGCCTAGCGTATGCAAAAAATGCGATATAAATTGCGGCGAAATCAACGCCAAACTATTCGACGATTTTAAGAAAAACGCCGTGGAGCTGTAGTGGAAGCCGCGTTTGCTTTAACGGATAGAGTTTATCAACGGCATTTTATTCATGTCGGAGAGATATATATCGCGCAAGAACCAACCGAGATCGCCACTGTGCTTGGTTCGTGCGTGGGCGTTTGTCTATTTGATCGCAAGCTGAAAATTGGCGGTTTGAATCACTATCTTTTGCCGCTGTGGAACGGCAACGGGCTTAAAAGCCCGAAGTTTGGCAACGCGTCGATTCCTAAGATGATCGAGCAGATGATCGCGTTAGGCTGCAAAATTGAAAATATGGAGGCTAAAATATTTGGCGGCGCCAGTCCAAACGCCACCAATTTGGAAGATATGATGATCGGTAAAAAAAATATCATCATCGCAAAGGAGATATTGGCGCAAAATAGTATCCCGATCGTAGCGCAAGATACGGGCGGCGCGCACGGCAGGCGCATTGTTATGAGAAGCGACACCAACCAGATTTGGCTTCGCTACACGGGCGCGGAGTAACGAGCGTGGCGCTTAAGATTTTGATCGCGGAAATCGGAGACAACACCCCAAGCGTTTGCGCGCGCGAAATACTCAATAAAGAGCCGCAATTTACGATCGCGGCGATAGCAAAATGCATATTTGAAGCGCGCGAAAAAGCCGAACGAACGCGCCCGAATATGATCTGTCTGGACTACGAAATACAGCAGATAGATTATGCGCCGCATCTTAGAAAACTAACGCCGCTTGCGATCCCAATTTTGATCTTTTCGCCGCTGGAAAAAAACGGCGCGAAGATCGCGCTTGACGCTTTGGCGCGAGGCGCGATGGATTTTGTCGTTAAACCGCGCGGCAGAGACGCGACGATAGAAAGGGATTTTATCGATAAAATTCGCGCCGCGTCGAAATCCAAAATCGGTCAGATCGCAACCGACAAAAGCCCCAAATTAAGCGCGATCGCGGCGCAATCTAGTTTCGCAAGAAAGATTATCGCCATAGGCGCCAGCACGGGCGGCACGGAAGCGCTAAAAGAGGTGCTCATCCGCATACCCAAAAACAGCCCGGGCATCGTGATCGTGCAACATATGCCCGCGAACTTTACGGGACCTTTTGCCCAGCGGCTTAACTCTCTATGCCAAATCAGCGTCAAGGAAGCCAAAGACGGCGACGAGGTACTGCCAAGCCAAGCGCTGATCGCGCCGGGCGATCGGCATATGCTTTTGCGCAAAAGCGCTTCAAGATACTTTGTGGAGATCGTAAGCGGCGAGAAAGTTTCGGGGCATCGCCCGAGCGTGGACGCGCTGTTTTATTCGGTGGCGCAGAACGCGGGCGCGAACGCCGTCGGCGCGATCTTGACGGGAATGGGCGGCGACGGCGCGCGAGGGCTGCTCAAAATGCGCGAGGCGGGCGCGAAAACGGTGGCGCAGGACGAGAAAACCTGCGTGGTTTTTGGTATGCCGAAGGTGGCGATCGAGCTGGGAGCGGTGGATAAGATCGCGCCGTTAGAGGCGCTCGCCGCCGCCGCGCTGCAATTTGCCTCCGAGGTTTAGGCGGGCAAAAACGCCCGTTAAAGCGCGTATCAAGAGGCGATACGCTACAATCCGCGCTTCCAATTTGGACGGATGCGATCGGATACAAGTCGGCAGAGTAGCTCAGGCGGTTAGAGCGTAGGATTCATAAACCTAAGGTCGAGGGTTCGAGTCCCTCCTCTGCTACCAATCGACAAATCCTCTCTAGTACTGCATTCGTTAGCCTTCAAAAGCCCGTTTAAGTTTCGCCGAAAAATCATTCGGTAGATACCTCCTAGATACCGCAGACGATAATTTACGCTTCGTCCTGATTGCTTGTTCTTGACTTTTTGAGACGGCTTGGCGTATAGTTTCAGCTATGGGAACACGCAAGGCGGTTAGCCTAACCGTTCCTGCTTGTTATCTCAACCAAAAGAAGCGCGGAATGTATGCCGTAATCTTCGATATCAATACCGACCGCTTGAAAGAAAATTATATCGATCTGAATATCGCTAACGATGTTTATGGCGCGATCAAGAAGTTTATGATCGCCAACGGCTTTGAATGGAAACAAGACAGCGTCTATTTCGGAACGGAAAGGATCAACGCCGTTACCTGCGTTAGCGCTATTCAGAAACTTGCCCGCGAGCTTCCTAGCCTCGCCAACTGCGTCCGCGATATACGAATGCTGAAAATCGAGGAAAACAACGATCTAATGCCCGCAGTTTTGTTAGCGTAACGCTCGCGCCTATCGATAGCGTTCCGTAAAAC
>JAITEA010000232.1 GCA_031282285.1 Helicobacteraceae bacterium | reverse complement strand
TAGCCGTTTTTATTCTAAATTGATTAGATTTATCAGATCGCGCAAAGCGTTAGCGTTAAAAACTAAAGGAAAGGTTTGGACAGATAAAATCAATAAGCTATATTCGCATTTACGACATCCAAAAGATGTAAGGAAAGGCAATTTCTATTCCTATGCAAGGCGAGCAGAAAAAGCTTTTATGTCTTCGTCGTTCTTCTCTAAAGACGAGATCGGCGTTAAACGACAACTAAGAAAGCATATGAGCATAATAAAACGCGAGTTAAAACAACCAACTATATAAACTTGATAGTTGTATGGGACAGAGTTATGGTCAAAATTGTTTGAGGGCGACGGCGATAGCGTAGTTTTTTTCGTGCGTGATGGATACGGGCAACTTATAAGCGCCAAAGCGTTTGGAAGCGCGGGAGCTTAAGAGCGCAACCGGCGCGCCCTCGCCGTTTTTTGCGATTGTGATATCGTGAAAGCCGAGCTTTGCGCCGATCCCGACGCCAAGCGCTTTGGATACCGCCTCTTTCGCCGCCCAAAGCCCCGCTAAGCTCTCGATTCTGCCGCCAAAAACGGCGATCTCCTCTTGGCTTAGAAAACGGCGCAAAGCGCGTTCGCCAAAGCGCTCCTTCAAAGCGGCGATCCGCCTAATTTCGATCATATCAACGCCGATCATTTTGCTAACGCGCCCGCGCCCGATTCGCGCATAACGCCGCAACCGGCATAACCAAAACCGCGATCGCCGCAACCAACGATCATTGAATTACAAAATCCGTAAAAAAGACGCTCTTGACCTGCCCGTCGATCAGATACCTGTTGATATTGTTTTCTATCTCCTTGCGTAGCCGCACCTTGCCGCTTTCTGTGGAGATTTCGTCGAATCGTTTGCTTGAAAGATGCTGAATGATCGCGTCGCGTATAAGCGGCATCTTGTTTTCCACCTCTGGACCCGCGTTTTTGTGCGAAAGTTCCAAACTTATTTTGATTTTAAGAAAACGCCTGCCGTCGGCGCTAAGCAGATTGACAATAAATTGATTCAAATCGACGACAGGTCCCAGCATCGCCTCAGCGCCGCCCGCCGCCCCGCCGCTTACCCGCTGCGGCTGCTCGCTCTCGCCGCTTGGCAGCACAAGCAGGACGACAATAATAATGATTGCAATCAAAAATAACGCGACGCCGCCCGCGACAATTAGCAACGCGGGGCTTTTTTTCTTGGACTCCTCTTTCGCTTCGGGTTTCTCGTCCGCCATTAACTCTCCTTATATGTGTTACAATATGAGTAAATCGGCAATTTTAGCCTAGCCAAGCATAAGAGTCGAGATGTTTGAATCGTTTTTGTTCCGTTTAGGGCGACCGTTTTACGCGTTCGCCGAGTTCAACAGAAAGATCGGCGCGTTTTTTATCTTTCAGGCGCGCTTCTTTCCTCTGCTCTTTTCGCGCCCGTTTCGCGGCTCGCTGTTTTTGAGGCAGCTTGAGGTTATCGGCGCGGATAGCCTGCTGGTCGTCGTAATGACCGCCGTTTTCACCGGTATGGTGATGTCGATCCAGCTCTACGGCGCGTTTCATCAGTTCGGCGCGGAGTCGATGATGGGCTACGGGATATTTTTGGCGATCGGGCGCGAGCTTGGACCGGTATTCACCGCGCTGATGCTTATCAGCCGCGCCGCCAGCGCTATGGCGGCGGAGCTTGGCACAATGCGCGTTACCGAGCAGATCGACGCGATCGAAGCGCTATCGGTCAATTCTAAAGCCTACCTCTTAACGCCGCGCATTTTAGCCTCGATCGTAGCCGCGCCGCTGCTGATCGCCGTATTTGATCTGGCGGCAAATATCAGCGCCTACTTTCTGGCGGTACAGCTTGGCGTGAACGAAAACGCCTATATGCGCACGATCGTCGCCTACGCGAGCCTTGGCGACTTTTTGCAGGGGTGCGTCAAAGGCTTGGTTTTTGGCTATCTTATCAGCGCGATCGCCACCTATGTCGGCTTCAACGCCAGCGGCGGCGCCAAAGGGGTGGGTCTGGCGACGACGCAGGCGGTCGTCAGCGCGAGCGTGGCGCTGTTTTTGACCAACTACTTCCTGTCTTCGCTCTTTCTGCTGCTGGACTGGTAGAGCTTGACAAGCTGAGCGATTCGGCTATCGGCGCGCGAGGCGCGTCCAAGCGCGATCAGCAGCAGCAAGAACAGCAAAACTATAAAGGCGAGCAACCCCAACACAAAGTATTCGATATGCGCTTTGGTGATCGTAAGATATTGATCAAAAGGCAAACCGGCGCTATCGTCAATACGCGCCTGCGTCTCCTTCAGCTTGGTTTCAAGCGCGAAGACGCGATCGGCAAGCGTATTGATACGAAGCGCGGTAGCGTCGTCCGTTTTGCCGCCGGCGCTTGGCGCGATCGTAGGCGCGGGCGCTTTTTGGAGAGCGGCGATCGCCTCTTCCAGCTTGTCTAAACGCTCGTCTGTCTCCGCGCTTGGTCGCTCCACGATCGTCTGAACGCTTCCGGCGGCGCTTTTGGGGATCGATGCGGCGATCTTTTTCTGCGCGGCGGCAAGCGCGGCGTTTTCTTTTGTCAATTTGACAATCGCCTCCTCGAGTTTCTTGACTCCGCTAAAGCCTTTGTCCGATTTGGCAAGCTCGATCTGATTGGCGCTAAGCGCGATCAGTTCGCCTTTGAGCGCCGCAACCTCGCTCTCAAGCCGCTCGATCCGCTCGCCTATCAGCGCCTCGCTCGAATAGTCGAAAATGTAGTTGTCTTTCGCAAAAACCAAAACGCTCAACGCGCAAACCAACGCTAACGCTCTCAAACGCGCTCCTTTGACGGTATCTGGCGCAAGCAAAGCAAACCGCGTTCCGCTGGTATAATGGCGCGATGGAAAAAGTCGCGCTCGCGGTGATGCGCCTGCAACCGCTTCACAACGGGCATAAACTGCTTATCGACGCTATGCTCTCCGAATCGGCGACCGCGCTGATAGCGATTGGATCGGCGGACAAGCGCGACGAGCGCAATCCGTTTAGTTTTGACGATCGCAAGGCGATGATCGAGGCGCTGTACAAAGGCGAAACGAGGCTGAAAGTATTCGGCGCGCGCGATATCGGCGCGGCGAGCAAACGGCAGTGGGCGGATTTCGTTTTGGGCGAGATAAAACGGCTGGGGTTGCCCGCGCCAACCTGCTACTACGCGGGCGATCCCAAAGACGGCGAATGGTTTGCTGAGGTTCTGCCCATAAGGATCGTCGATCGCCAAACGCAAGGCGGCGGGATCAGCGCTACGGCGCTGCGCGAAGCGTTTGCTATCGGCGCGGACAATCTGCCGGTTCCAGAGGCTATTAAAGCGTTTTTAAGGGATAAATTATGAGATTTTGCGATTTCTTTGGCGATCTGTTTCGCGCCGATAAACGGATCGATTTTTACGCCAAGATTTTCGCGGCGCTGATCGCGTCGATCGATCGCAAAATAGACGACGCGGGAGATCGAATAAAATCGGCTTCCGAAGCGCTCTTTAGCGGCAAAAAAGATCGCTCGCTCTTTGCCGAACTGACGCGAGGTTATATAGCCGGTTGCGCGAAAAACGAAACTTCGCTAAATCAGCTTGCGCGCAAGATCGCGCAGCTAGGCAAACTCTACCCGTCGTGGAGCGCCGATATAAATATGGATGCGCTTTTGTTCGCCAAAGCCGACAACGAGGGATTGCAGGATCGTATGTTTGAGTTTATAGAAAACCTGAAAGCCGAATCTACAAAAACCGAAGGCGAAGAGAGCGAAATCCTCTAACCTTCTCCCCTCCCCTCCCCTTCCTAACATAGCCAAAAATACCCGCCTAGCTACAAAAGCGGGGCGGGTTAGAGGGTGATATTTTCGATTAGCTCAAAATCGCCGCGCCAAGCTACAAGCGCGTCGATTGAGTATAGATTGGTCAGCCGCTTTTTTTGCATATAGCTTTCGGCGGCTTTGATTACCTTTGAGAGTTTCGCGGGCGTGATCGCGTAGATCGGGTTGAATCCGTCGCCAGATTTGACCTCGACAAAATGGATAACGCCCGCTTTGGCGGCGATAATGTCGATCTCGCCAAACTTTTCGCAATAGTTGCGCTCGATAATCTCGTAGCCTTGCCGCGCCAGCCAAGTAGCCGCCGCGCCCTCCGCGGC
>JAITEA010000220.1 GCA_031282285.1 Helicobacteraceae bacterium | reverse complement strand
TCTTTTAACTGATCGTCATATAGTAACGCGATTGAATACGCTAGGGTTTCGTCTTGCTCTTTATCGTAGGTTATCTTGTACCACTCAATCGCTTTTGGATAATCTTTCAGCGTTTTTCTGTAGAAGTTAGCCAGATCGAGCGCTCTTTGAGGATTACCAGCGATCGTAGCGTCTCTATACATCTGCTTAGCGTTGGGATAGTTGTCCAGTCTTGTATCGTACTCCCCGCCGTAAGCTCCAAATAGGGATAGAGCAAAGGTTAGGGATAGGAGTATGGAAGGGATTGTAGTCGCGATCGTCGGGCGCGACTTTCGTTGGTTTGGGCTGATTTGTCGCATTGGCGGGAGGTTAGGCGCTAAGTATCGCTTCGGCGCGATCGAATAGCTGATCGTAGGAGAAGACCTCTCTGAAGTCTTTGATTCTGCCGCCCGCCGCGTTGGCGTGCCCGCCGCCGCCAAAAAGCTTGCCCGCCATTACGCTCGCGTCGAGCTTGCCGTTTGCCCTCAAGCTGATAGAGCCAAAACGGGTGATATCCAGAAAGAAATCGTAGTCGGGGCAGGCGCTCAAAAAGGCGTTGCCAAGCGTTGATATATTGCCGATCGCGTAGGTTAAAATCCCTTTATGCCCGTCGTACTTGACGCTAAAGCGATCGCCGTTTTTGATCAGCAGATTGACCACAAACCGCGCGGAAAGATTGTCAATCGTATCGATCGCTCCGCCGTCTTGCAGATAGCGCTTTTTTATCGCTAAAACATTGTCGTCGAGCGCGATATTTTGGTAGCCGTCGAGATAGATAAAAGCGTCGCTTAAAACGCGCAGACGATAGTCGCTCTCTTCCGCGCCGAACATAAGCGGGCTTATCTCGCGCGCGTCCATCACGAGGCGGTTAAGCGTTTTGCCAAACTCGAAGCGCTCGCGATCTTCTTGCAGCCACAGATCGTACGCGTTTACGCAATTTACGAAATCGGCTAACGCTTTGTCGCCCGCCGCGCGCGGATTTTCGCCGCGTTCTACGCACCAGTCGTAAACGATCTTGGTCGCGCAGCGCGATATATCCAGAAAATACCAATCAAACTCACGCGCCAGCGCCTCGCCGCTTTTGTGGTGATCGAGCAGTTGAAGCGTAGCGTTATGCCCCGCCTCTTTCAGCCGATCGCGAATCTTTTCGGCGAGTTTGCAATCCTCTTTGGTTATGTTTAGATCGCTGATTAGTATTAGTTTTTCGTCGCGTAACGGCGTCTTTTCCGCAAGCGCGCCAATCTGCGTTAATTTTGCGCCAACCTCCAAGCCGTAACCGGAATTGAAACGAACGGTTTCGCCCAAAAACCGCTTGGCTACAAGATGGGCGCTATAACCGTCGAGATCGTTGTGCGAGAGGTGATAAACCGTTCTTTTTGACGGCGCGTTTTTGACTACTTCCAGATCGTTCAGCCGCTCTCTTAGATCGCTAAAAGTCATCGAATTTCAAACTTCCTTTGGAGTAGTTGCTCACCGTAGCCTCGAAAAAGTTGCTTTTCTGCTCGTTGAACGAGCTGAACTTATCGACCCATTTGATCGGATGCTGCGCGTTATACAGCGGCTTAAGCTGAACGGCTTTGAGGCGGTTATCGGTCAGATATTTGATATATTCGTCGATAATCTGATCGGTAAAACCTAAAATGCTGTTGTTGGAGATATGTTGCCCCCATTCGATCTCCAGTTTCGTAGCTTCGTCGAACATCTGATAGGCTTTGTCCTCAACCTCTTTGGTAAATAGTTCTGGGCGCTCTTTACGCAGCGAATTAAGCATATTTTGAAACATCAGCAGATGGCTGATCTCGTCGCGCTGTATAAAGCGGATCATCTGCGCGCTGCCAAGCATTTTACCCGCTTTCGCCAGCGTGTACATAGCCGTAAAACCGCTGTAAAAATATACCCCTTCTAGTATCTGAACCGCGTACATCGCCAAAACTTTCATCTCGTCGGTGGGGTTATTGACCAGCGCGTCGTAAACGGTGGCGATATAGCTGTTTTTCTTATACAAAAGCGCGTCTTTGCGCCACATATCGTATATCTCTTCGGTATTTTCGCTGATGCTCTCGACCATCACCGCGTAACTGGAGCTATGCAAAGCCTCCTCGAAACTCTGCCGCGCCACCAGCACATTGATCTCCGGCGCGGTGATAAAGGGGTTTATGTTGTCCTGAAGCTGATTGGTCTGAATGCTGTCCATAAAAATAAGCTGGCTTAGCACCAGATCGTACATTCGTTTTTCTTCGGGGCTTAATATCTTGTAGTCTTTTGCGTCCTGCGTCATATCAACTTCTTTGGGAAACCAAGTGTTGGCAAGCATCAAATCCCACAGGTTGATCGCCCATTGATATTTGACTTTGGTAAGCTCAACAAGACCGGTCGGATTGCCCGAGATGATCTTTCGATCGCTTACGCCCTCTTTTGAAGTCGGATTGTAGATTATCTTGCGGCTCATATTTCGCTTCCTTTGTGGAAATGAGGGTATTATTTTATACTACGCGCGTTAAAAAGAGAGGAGTCTTACGCTGCAGCCGCGTCTGTTCAAGAGCTTTGCGATCGCCGCCGTTATCTACCTGCCGATTCTGGCGGCGCTGTTCTGGTCGCTGAAATCGCTTGATCGCGATTATGAAAGCGAGCGATTAACGCCGATCGCGCTCGCGTTTTTCGAGGAGCCGATCGTAAGCGCGCCGCGCCAAGAAGAGCAGATCGCGTCGATCGCGCCGATCGCGCCCGCGCAACAAAGCGCCAGCCAAACGCCGCCAAAGAGCGAGCCGCGGACGGCAAACGGCGCGAACGACGGCGCAAAACCAAACAACGAGCAAAACGCGAGCGCGGCTTTGAGCGTGGCGGAACTGAACGCCATATTCGCGCCCATAGCCCCCGCGCAACAGCCAAGCGCAGGTCAAACGCCGCCAAAGAGCGAGCCGAAAACGGCGATCGCGGCGGAACTAGGCGATCTGTACGGGGCGATAATCTACGAGCTTACGCCAAAAGAGCGCGAGTTTTTGGAGCAAAATCTCAACCCGATTCAGACCATCACGCAGCGCTACCTGTGGCAG
>JAITEA010000176.1 GCA_031282285.1 Helicobacteraceae bacterium | reverse complement strand
CCGATCGCGCCCTCGCTAAGATGATACCAGTGCGCCGCTATGCAGGATTTGGACAAAACCATACCGGCGCCAAAGATCGCGCCCGCCAAAAACAAAACTTCGCTCACGGGTCCGGCGTGAATATCGGGCGGTATATTCTCCGGCGTCGGCGTGGGGTTCCAGCTTGAGATCACGATCGTATAACCGATCAGCCCGATCGCCAGCGCCAGAATAAGCGCCAGCGCGCCGCTAGGATTTTTGTCCTCTATATAATCCCGAATATGGCAGTAAAAGCAAAAGCGGCTTTTTTGCATGGCAAAGCCAAAAACAAGCCCAATAACCAGCGCGAACGCGCTTGTCCGCCCGCCCTCGACAAAGCTCAGATAATACGCAAAACCAAGCGATAGGGCGATCAAAACGGGCGCGATAATTTTCTGCCACAACATACGACCAGCTTCGGATTTAATATTTAGGCTCAAGAACGCTTTGCGGCGCTCATAGCCTCAAACTTGCTTATGCGCCAAAATTATACCATATACTCTAATATATCGATCGTTTTACTTGAGTATGCGCGCCGTAAAGCCAATCTATACCTACATAGCGCCTACGAACAGACGAAATATGATGGAAATTGCAAGGTTATAAATACGGAGTTATGCCTCTTGTGGCGGACAGGGAGGGATTCGAACCCTCGATACCCGCAAGGGTATATCAGTTTTCGAGACTGACGCCTTCAACCGCTCGGCCACCTGTCCAAAAGAGCGCGTATTCTAGCAAAGATCGCTGAAACCAAGAAGCGGCTATAACCAAACGGGCGCTACGATAACGGCAAAGTTTGCAAAGTTTAGGCGGCGCCGATGGCAGATGTATTTGATAAAGAACAACGCAGCTTCGTGATGAAGCGCGTTAAAAGCGCCAAAAACCGATCGACGGAGCTAAGGCTGATCGAGTTTTTCAAGGCTAACGCCGTCAAAGGCTGGCGCAGAAACTACAAGCTCTTTGGCAAACCCGATTTCGCGTTTCCCCGCGCAAAACTGGCGGTTTTTGTGGACGGCTGTTTCTGGCACGGACACGACTGCCGCAACACAAGACCGAAGGATAACGCCGATTACTGGAACGAAAAGCGCTCAAGAAATATGCGGCGCGATCGCGAGGTTACGGCGGTTTTGCAGAGCAAAGGGTGGCGCGTTATGCGCATCTGGGAGTGCGCGCTCAGCGCGAAAAATATCGGCGCGCTCAAAGCCTCCGATTTTGCGTAATTATGATTGCCGCGATATGATCCGAATATGATTCGTTATCCTACAAAACAGATTTTCGTTGGCAAAGTCGCCGTGGGCGGAGACGCGCCAATCTCCGTCCAGTCGATGACCTTTTCCAAAACCTCCGACGCGGACGCGACGCTAGGTCAGATCAACCGCCTCTACTTCGCCGGCGCCGATATCGTCCGCGTAAGCGTTCCCGACGCGCCAAGCGCGAACGCGCTGGCTGCGATCAAAGCGCGCAGCCCGCTACCGGTTGTGGCGGATATTCACTTCAACTATCGTCTGGCGCTGAAAGCCGCCGAATGCGTCGATTGCGTTCGCATCAACCCGGGCAACATAGGCGCCAAATCGCGGATCAAAGAGGTGGCGAAGGCGTGCGCCGATCGCGGTATCCCGATCAGAATCGGCGTGAACGGCGGATCGCTGGAAAAGGCGATAGAAGCGCGACACGGCAACGGCGCGGAGGGTATGGTTCAGAGCGCGTTGTATCATATCAAGCTGTTGGAAGATTTAGATTTTACCGCAATCAAAGTTTCGCTCAAAGCCAGCGACGCGGCGCGCACCGTCGAAGCCTACCGCCTGCTTAGAGGGCAAACGCCCTATCCGTTTCATCTGGGCGTAACGGAAGCGGGGACGAGTTTCCACGCCACGATCAAATCCTCGATCGCGCTTGGCGCGCTGCTGCTTGATGGGATCGGCGACACGATGCGCGTGTCGATCACGGGCGAGCTTGAAGAGGAGATCAAAGTCGCCCGCGCCATACTACAAGACAGCGGGCGGCAAAAAGAGGGGGTAAATATCGTCGCCTGTCCCACCTGCGCCCGTCTGGAAGCCGATCTCAAAAGCGCCCTCGCCGAGATCGAGCGGCGCGTCCAGAATATAAAGGCGCCGTTGAATCTATCCGTGATGGGGTGCGCCGTCAATGCGATCGGCGAGGCAAAGCACGCCGACGCGGCGATCGCCTTTGGCAAGCAAAGCGGGCTTGTGATCGTAAAGGGCGAGGCGATCGGCAGATTTCCAGAAAGCGAGCTTGTCGATCGCTTTATGCTTGAGGTCGAAAAACTGCAAAAAGAAGCTAAAAACGACTAAAGAATGAATGATCGCGCCTCCTGTCATTCCCGCTCTATTTCCCCATTGACAAGTGGAGAGTAAGGGGGTTTCGCCGCTTCGCCCCCCCCCCCCCCCCGACAAGGGGGGTAAGGATGGTTTCCCCCTCCCGTCATTCCCGCGCAGGCAGAAATCCATTCTCAAAAGAAACAAACGAAATACAAGAAAGCAACTCTACAGGCATTCGCTTGTCCGCGCCTTGGGCCGCCCTTGTAGGTCG
>JAITEA010000049.1 GCA_031282285.1 Helicobacteraceae bacterium | reverse complement strand
CGCCGTCGCCTTTGGCGTAAGCGTCTCCCACCTTCTGGCAGGTTTCAAGATCTTCGTATTTGCTATCGCACCGCATTTTGTAATACGCTATGGCTTTTGCCATATCTTTTGCAACGCCGTTTACTCCATGTTCGTAGATTAAGGCTAATTTGTCGCAATAGAATAAATTTATATCGCACGCTTTAATACCATATTCAAGCATTTTGCCTGTATCTGGCTTTATGCCTTCTTTTTCATCTCCGTGAGCGTATTCGTTTACTAGAGCGCCGCAAGCAAAACTTTCGTTGTTGTCGCAGTCCTGTATCAAGCGTTCCACAAAAGTTTGCGCTAGACAAATGTTTAGAAACGATAGAATTACGACTATTAACTTTAGCATTGCAAATCCTTATCTTGCGTCATTATACCCGTTGGCAGTTGAATTGCGATCGGCTTGATTGGTTGTCGCGTTGGCTTCCAAAGCCTTTTTCTCTTCCAGCGTTGTATTGACATAATGACAATCTAAAACATTTTTTTCAATGGCGCACGCTTTGACAAAGTATTCGTGGGCTTTATCAAGGTCTTTGGGGGCTTTTTCGCTTGGTATAAAATCCTCGCTTAAGCCTTTACCCTTCCAATACATGCCAGCAAGCAAACTACAAGCGGTTGAGTTCCGTCTAATATTGCACGACTTTTCAAGAACGCTTATTGTGCATGAATCGCCGTCGCCGTCTAATATAGCGTCTAGTATTTGCGCGCGCAAACAAATTCCTCCATATCGATCGTGTTTGCAGGCTTTGTTGTAGTATTCAAGCGCGATCTTGTAATCTTTAGGAACGCCGTCGCCTTTGGCGTAAGCGTCTCCCACCTTCTGGCAGGTTTCAAGATCTTCGTATTTACTGTTGCAGTAGCGTTTGTAGTATTCGACGGCTTTGATCATGTCTTTGGGAATGCCGCATTTGCCATCCCAGTAGATTTCGGCGATATGATCGCAAAAAGAAACCCTCAGATCGCAGGCTTTTGTATAGTATTCCATATATTTTTGCATGTCCTTTTCAACGCTTTTTCCATTCCAATACAACAAAGCTATATCCTGACAAGCGCTACTATTGTTGTTATCGCATTTTTGCGTTAATTGTTCAAGTTCTGTTTCGGCTAATACTGAAATCGCCAATATAATAAAGCATAGCATAACCCTGATCATCGCGAACCTCCGTTCAAAGATTTTTGCGGCTCTTTTTCTTCTTCTTTGTAATACGCGATCTCTTTTAATGGAATTAGAAGCGCTAAAATGAACATCAATATATATGCCATTAAAAACAAGATAACAGCGCTACATAAAAATAAAAAAATGATATTATCTGTGAAAACAAGCAAATATTGTCCAAAAAAAACAGCAAATGCAGGCCAAAGTATGATGCAACTTCCAGTTACTGCCGCTTCCAGCGCCCAGAATATCCAATAAAAAAACCGATGTGGCCTGTAGTATTTGCCATTGGACGCCAGAAATGTTTTACCCGTCATCGTTTTGCGCGTATCGGCGCCGGTTTTTATATACATATTTGTTTTGCCGTCGTAAATAAGCGTTTCATTTTGTAGGGCGTCCTTTTGCCGTCGGCTTAGCCGCCTGCGCTATAGAGGCGTCGTATGGAGCCAATGGCGGGAATCGAACCCGCGACCGCTCGCTTACGAAGCGAGAGCTCTACCGCTGAGCTACATTGGCAAAGAAGGGCGCAATTTTAGCCGAAATACCTAAAACGGCGTTCAGCGATCCCCGATCGCAAACAGCGTTTCGTAGTCCAGACTCGCGCTGGGATATTCCGCGATCAGCCGCCTTGCGTCCCCCACGCTCAGCCGCGCCAGCCCGCCGCCGATACCGCTTTTGCGGATATAGGCGAACATCGCTTGTTTTGAGGCAAACTCCAAACGATAGCTTTTGCGCCAAAACCGCGCCTTGAAATAACGCGCCGTTATATCCCGCGCCCTCTCAAACGATAGCGCGGGCGTTTTCGCTCCCGACAGATCGCGCAGCAGGCTAAGCGCGCCGTCGGTGAAAATGGCGAAAGCGACGCGAGAGCCAAACGGCGCTACCGCCTTAAGCGTCGCGTCGAGATCGGCAGCCCACTGAAGCGCGCAGCAGGAGGCTATCAGATCAAACGGCGCCAGCGGAGCCAAAGCGCCCAAAGCGTCTATATCGTTGAAGTCGATCAAAGCCTTATAAACCCCCGCGCCGGAGGGATGCAGGGCGAGCATAGAGGGCGAAGCGTCGATCGCGGCGAAAAACTCGAACGATCGCGGCGTCTGGCGGTAGATCGCGCCGTCGCCGCAACCCAAATCCATTACGCGTTTTGGCGCGAAACGCGCCGATTCCATCAGCTCTCTCGCGATCGTTCTTTGCAGATCGTTTAGCGCCGCGTAATCTTTTGAGAACCTGTCAAACCGCCTCGCCGCCGCGTCCACTTTGCTTCCTCAGTCCTTTTAAGCTACAATTCGCGCCGCATTTTAGCCTATCAATCTCTATGGGAGCCTTGTCAATGACCAGCGTTTTACTGATCGCGCAATTTGTATTAGCGGCGCTTATCGTTCTTGTCGTCTTACTGCAAAAAAGCTCCAGCATCGGCTTAGGCGCGTATAGCGGCAGCAACGAATCGCTGTTTGGATCGCGCGGTCCGACCGCTTTTTTAGCCAAAGCCACCGCGTTTTTCGGCGCGCTACTGGTAGCCAACTCTATCGCGCTAACCTATATTTACTATTCCGAGCGCGACGCTTCGGTGGTCGATCGCGCCGCCGCCGTTCCGGCTTCCGCCGCTGAAACGGCGTCGTCCGTTCCAGCCGCGCCCGAGACGATCGTCGTTCCGCTCGCGCCTGAAACGGCGGCTATCCCAGAAGCGCCGAAGGAGTAGTTTATGCTAAAGCCGATCTACGACGAGACAAGAGCGCGTATGCTGAAGTGTATCGAAGCGTTGAGCCACGAGTTTTCCACGCTTCGCACGGGCAAGGTTTCGCCCAAAATCGTCGAAAATATCCGCATAGACTACTTCGGTACGGCTACGCCGCTTAACGGCGTGGGTTCGGTTTCCACGCCCGACGCGAATACGATCATCGTTACGCCGTGGGATAAAAGCCTGCTCAAAGAGATCGAAAAGGCTATTCAAGTCGCGAATATCGGCGTCAATCCGTCCAATAACGGCGCGGGCGTGGTGTTGGCTTTTCCGCCTATGACGCAGGAGCAGCGCAAGGAGGCGGCAAAACACGCCAAAGCGATGGCGGAAAAAGCCAAGATCGCCGCGCGCAATATCCGTCAAGAGGCGAACAACAAGATCAAAAAGATGGAAAAAGACAAGGCGATCACCGAGGACGAGAGCAAACGCGCTCACGACGAAGTACAGAAGATTGTGGACGAGACGATCGCCTCGATCGATAAGCATCTGGCGGACAAAGAGGCGAATATCCTCAAAATATAGATTTGATTATGGATATAGAGGCTATTTACAAAGAGGCGGGCGCGATCTTAACGGGGCATTTTCTGCTAAGTAGCGGCGCGCACAGCGGATACTATCTGCAATCGGCAAAAGCGCTGGAAAACCCCAAAACCGCCGAGAAGCTCGCGATCGCCTTAGCCGCGCAGATACGCGCCGCGAATATCGAGGCAAGCGCCGTATGCGCCCCCGCGATCGGCGGGATTTTGGCGGGTTACGAGCTGGCGCGCGCGCTTGGCATACGCTCGATCTTTGCCGAGCGCGCCGAGGGCAAAATGACGCTTCGGCGCGGCTTTGAGATCGCAAAGGGCGAAAAGGTTATCGTCTGCGAGGATATTATCACCCCGGGCGGATCGGCTCTGGAGTGCGCGAGAGCGATCGCGGCGCAAGGGGGCGAGGTTGTCGCCTTCGCCGCGCTGGCAAATCGCGGCTTCTGCCGACGCGTAGGCGGAACGGCGGGCGATAGTTCGTGCAAACTGCCGCAAGACAAGCCGTTGTTCGCGCTGGCGGATTTTAGCTTTCCCATCTACCCGCCCGATCAATGCCCGCTCTGCGCCAAATACGGCAAACCCGTAAAACCCGGCAGCCGCCCAAGCGCTTAATAGTCGCGATCTTTTTTCAAATAAAGCGCGGCGGCTAATTGAAAAAAGTATATAAGCGTTACGCGGTTTTTTGATACCATACGCAAAAACTTATTGTTGATCGAGGCTTTATATGCGTTTTGATAATTTCGACGAGGTAACGCCGCCGCGTGGCGTGGATCAATTTGTGGCGCCGGCGGCGATCGCTATGCTCATTGGTTTCGCGATCTTCGCGCCAAAGATATATATCGCCAACGAAATATATGTAGTCAGCCTGAAGCTGGAGCGCAACAAGGCGGCTTTGGAGACGCTAAGCGACAGCTCCAGCCGCTTGAAACGGCAGATAGAATCAAAGATTATCGCTCTGGAAAACCCGTATGCACAATGAGGAGCTTAATACCAAGATAGCGCAGCTTGAGCTGGAGCTAGCGCAAAAAGATCGCGAGATCGCGCGGTTTAGAGATATCGATCAGCTAACGGGACTACGCAATATGCGCCTATTGAACGAACGGATAAGCGAGTTTGGTCGCAAGGCGGCGCTGGTGGCGGATTTGAGCCGTTTTGGGACGATCAACGCCGTGTACGGCACGAAAGTAGCCGATTACACGCTTCGTCAGGTCGCGGCGATCTTGCTTTACAACCTGCCGTCCAACGCCGATTTGTACCGCTTCGCGGGCGACGAGTTTGTCTATCTTTTCGACAACCCCGAGGAAAATCAGGTCGAGCGTTTCGCGCAGCAGCTTCTGGGGTTTGCGGCGCAGAGCGCGATCATCTACGAAGAGATCGAGATTCGCATCGTATTTACGATCGGCGCCGCTTACGGAAACGGCGACGATCAACTGCTTGGCTACGCGATGATCGCGCTTCAGGAGGCGAAGGCGATGGGCGCTAACAGGTTCGCGGTCTATACGCCGGAGATGGAGACATTCAAGCGCCAAAAGAGCAATCTGTATTGGATTCCGCGCGTCCGGCAGGCGATTGAAAACGAAGCGATCGAGTCGTGGTATCAGCCGATCGTAGATAATATCAGCGGCAAAACGGAGCGATACGAATGCCTTGCCAGACTGCGCGACGAGTTCGGCTCTGTGATTGACCCGTATCTGTTTTTAGAGGCGGCTGAAATCTCCGGTATTTTGACGGCAATCACAAAATCGATGATTACGCAATCTTTTTCGTATTTTGAGGGCAAAGAGTCTCATTTTTCTATCAATATAACCGATAGTGACTTCCAAGAAGGGTACTTAGAGGATATGCTCTCTTTCAGGCTTAAAAAGCACGGCTTAAAAGCCTCGCAGGTTACGCTTGAGATTGTGGAGAGCGTCAGGGGTATGACGATGGGTTCGCATATCATTCAGCTTACGAGGCTAAAAGAGATGGGATTTTTGATCGCGGCGGACGATTTTGGCGTGGAGCATTCAAACTTCGCGCGGCTGCTTGCTATCGATCTGGATTTTATCAAGATCGACAAAGCCTTTATCTGTAACCTCACAAGCGATCTCAGATCGGAGATGATCGTGCGAAATCTGGTGAAATTCGCGCAGAGTATCGGGGCGAAAACGATCGCCGAATATGTCTCCACGCGCGAAATTTACGAAAAAGCGCGCGAGCTTGGCGTGGATTATTCGCAAGGATTTTTCTTTGGCAAACCGCGGCGGCTGATAGAGGAAAGCGACGGAGAGTAGATGCGTTTTTTGTTCTGCATATTGATCGCGCCGTTGATTATCTGCTTAAACGCCGAAGAGATCGACGCGCGCGCCAAATTGCTGGACGATTTCGCGCCGATCGCGGCAAACGCGGCTAAAAGCGTCGTTTATATTATGACCGCGAACGACGATCAATCGGGCGTGGCTACGCCGTTTGCCGAAGACCCGTGGTTTAAGCCCTATTTTCTATATCCGCAGCTTGGGCTTAGCGCTCAGAAACTGCGCAGATCGCTTGGAAGCGGCGTGATCGTCTCAAGCCGCGGCATTATCGTAACCAGCGCGCGGATCGCGCAAAACCGCAATATCGTCAAGGTCGTAATCGCGGGTTATCAAGAGCCGCTCGACGCCAGAGTGATTGGAACGGATCAAAGCGCCGATCTGGCGGTTTTGAGAGTGATTGCGGACAATCTAAGCGATCCGGTTTTTGCCGATCCTTTAGCGGCGCGGACGGGCGATCTGGTTTTTTCGATCGGCAATCCGTTTGGGATCGAGCCGATCGTGTCGATGGGCGTGATCTCCGCTTCGGGCAGGCAGTTTGACGACGATCGACTTATTAGAAGCGATATCAATATTCACGGCGGCGCGATCGGCGGCGCGATCGTAAACGCCCGCGGCGAGTTGCTGGGCGTGCCGACCTATCTGCGCGGTATGAAGGAGCGCGAGTCGCAGGGCGGTTTTTTTCTGCCGATCGATCGCGTTAAAGCTATCGCCGAGCGCATAGAGCGATCGGGCAATATTAAGGACGCGTGGCTTGGCATAGCCGTCTCCGATCTGACGCGGGATATGAAAAGTTATTACGGGCGCGACGACGGCGTGTTGATCACGGCGGTGGAGGCACACTCTCCGGCGGCTAACGCGGGCTTGAAAAAGGGCGATCTGCTCTTGCTCGCCGATAGCGTGATGATAGGAAGCGTCGCCGATTTCGAGCGGATTTTATCCACCGTCGTAGCCGATCGGGATATTATATTTTTGTTTCTGCGCGATAAGCGTTTGAACGAGGCGGTTTTGCGCGTCGGCAGGCTGGAGATAGGCGGACGGAATACCGTCCTCAGAACGCTCTATTACGAGGGCGCCACCTTTGAAGTCCTAACGCCCGCGTGGAAAGAGCGGCTGGGGCTGAGCGAAGCCGCGTTTGGCGTCGTCGCGTTCGAGGTGGACGCGGCGAGCCTCGCGGCTAAAAGCGGCTTCGAGGTTGGCGACATAGTCGTTCAGATCGACGGGCGCGAGATAGACGCTTTGCCGCAGTTTCAGGAGGCGATCGCATCTGGCGCGCCCAAGAGCTTTATGGTGGTGCGCGGCGCGATAGCGCTGGAGATCAAGCTGCCCGCGCCGCGCGAGAGCGCAAACTGACGGCGCTCTAATGGCAAACTAACGGGCGCGGCGCAAATGGTAAAGGTAGAGTTTCTAGGACCAATCGGCAAAGCGCCGATCGAGGCGGACATATCAAATCTAAGCGAACTATCTTCGCTGTTGGCGGGCGACGAGGCGGTACGCGTATGGCTGGATAGATGCGCGGTGGCGATCAACGACGAGATCGTTTCAGACGCTAATCGCGCCTTGAAAGACGGCGATCGCGTCGCGTTGCTGCCGCCCGTCTGCGGCGGATAGCGCGGTAATATAGTATGGCGGAGATTTTTGAGGGCGGTTTGAATATCGCTTCGCTGCTTGAAAAGTGGAGAGCGGCGGTTGACGGCGGCGGTTTCGGCGCGTTCGTTTGCTTCGTCGGGACCGTGCGGGAGGAGCATAATATCAAGGCGCTTAGCTTTGATATCTACGAGCCGCTTTTGGCGAAATGGTTCGAGCGCTGGCGAGCGGAAGCGCGGAGCAAAGGCGCGGTTTTGTTTATGGCGCACGCCCGCGGCGAGGTCAAAATAGGCGAAAGCTCGTTCGCCGCCGCGATCGCCTCGCCAAAGCGCCGCGCCGCGCTGGAGCTAATCGATCGTTTCGTGGAGGATTTCAAGCAAAACGCGCCGATCTGGAAATACGACATAGTAGGCGCAAAGCGCGTTTTTGCCTCCGATCGCGCCTTCGCGCTGCCGCATAGCGGCATTCTCGCGCCTCCCGCTAAACCCTAGAACCGCGACGATTATCGAAGGAGAAAATATGACGCACAATGAATATAAAAAGCGGGCTTTCGCGGCAAACGACGCGCTCAAAACCGAATACGACGCACTGGAACCGGAATATCAAGTTATGAAAGCGGCGATCGACGCAAGGCTGAAACGCAATCTAACCCAGCAAGAACTTGCGAAGCGTATCGGGACTTCCCAAGCCAATATCAGCAAATTGGAGCGAGGCGAACTAAATCCGTCGATCGCTTTCCTAAAAAGGCTGGCAAAAGCGTGCGATATGCGCTTAACGATTGCCGTAAGATACTCCTCGATACGGACAACGAAAGCGGTTTTTTATAGGGTCAAAAGCGCTCAAACCGAATTAGAAGGCGGCAAGCTCTAGCGTACCGCCCGCCAGCGCGAAGCTAAAACCGCGCCGATTCAAAACCGCGTCGCGAATACAAGATCGTCCAAATCCCGCGCTTAAAGCGGCGGCGCTTTCAGGCTTGCGCCGTTTTGGCGGCGGCTTTCTGCGCGTCGATCTCTTTGGCAATCTGAATTGCCGCCAAAAGCGCGAGATGATAGCCGAACGGACCAAAACCTGAAATCACGCCGGCGGCTACGGGAGAGATAAGCGAAGTTTTGCGAAACTCCTCGCGTCTGGCGATATTGGTAATATGAACCTCCACGACGGGAATCGACACCGCGCTAATCGCGTCGCG
>JAITEA010000041.1 GCA_031282285.1 Helicobacteraceae bacterium | reverse complement strand
TAGCGCAAACGGCTATCCGCGCAATCAAGCGCTAAACGGCGATTAAGCGCGGTTTTGCTATAATCACGAGAAAATCGATAGAGATTAGGCAGTATGGCGGGCATTATAGATTTGATCGGCGACACGCCGTTGATAGAGATTAAACTTGGTGCAAGCGGCGCAAGCGCAGCTTCAAGCGCAAGCGCGGGCGCGAGAGTATTCGCCAAAGCGGAGTTTTTCAACCCGGGCGGTTCGATCAAAGATCGCGCCGCCAAAGCTATGCTGCTCGACGGGATAAAAAGCGGCGCGCTGACTAAAGACAAAACCATTATCGACGCGACGAGCGGCAACACGGGCATAGCCTACGCGATGATCGGCGCGGCGCTTGGCTTCAAGGTGGTTTTGTATCTGCCCGCCAACGCCTCGCAAGAGCGCAAGGCGATTTTGAGCCATTACGGCGCCGCGATCGTGCAAACCGATCCGCTCGCCTCCAGCGACGGCGCGTTCCTGCGCGCCAAAGAGGAAGCCGAAAAATACCCTGAAAAATACTTCTACCCAAACCAGTATCACAACCCGCAAAACCCGCTCGCCCACTACAACGGCACGGGCGCGGAGATATGGAATCAGACCAAAGGGCAGGTTACCCATTTTATCGCTATGTCCGGCACGGGCGGAACCTTTTGCGGGACGGCGAAGCGGCTCAAAGAGCTAAACCCAAAGATAACCGCTATCAATGTTCAGCCCGATTCGCCCTTTCACGGCGTCGAGGGCGTGAAACACCTCCGCAGTACGCTAAAAAGCGGCTTTTTCGACGAAACGCTGATCGATAGGTTTGTCGAGGTTAGCACCGAAGAGGCGTACGCCGCGACGCGCAGGCTGGCTAAAGAGGCTGGAATCTATGTCGGGATCAGCAGCGGCGCCAATGTTTTCGCCGCTTTGCGGCTGGCAAAAACGCTCTCGGCGGACGAAACGGTGGTTACGATCTTAAGCGATAACGGGCTTAGATACGCTTCCGATTCTTTCTGGAGCGAACGATGAGTCTATATTTGAGCGCGTCAATCGACGAGGCGATCAGGATCGAGGGCGAAAAAGGGTACCCCTACGAGATATGCGGTTTTATGCTGGGCGCGGCGCAAGCGCAAGATCAAGATCAAAACGGCGGCGGCTGGCTTATAACCAAAATCTTGCCGATCGACAACGCCCGCGAAACCGAGGCGAAACATAACCGCTTCGAGATCGCGCCGACGGATTTTATGCGCGCCGAAAGAGAGGCGATCGCGGCGAAACTCGATCTGCTTGGCATATATCACTCGCACCCCGATCACCCCGCGTATCCCTCTCAGTTTGATCTGGAACAGGCGTTGCCCTTTTACGCGTACGCGATCGTCAGCGTGATAAAGGGTAAAGCCGATACGATTAACGCCTTCAAATTGAGCGAAGATCGGCTTCGATTTGATTTTCAAGGAGTAAAGATATGGCGATAATTCAATTGCCCTCGGCGCTCAAAGCGTACGCCGACAACCAAAGCGAGGTTAGCGTTAGCGCCTCCGACGCGATCGGGGCGCTTAACGCGCTCGCAAACGCGCATCCGTCGATCAGGGCGCATATTTTCGACGCCGACGGCAAACCGCGGTCGTTTATAAATATCTTTATAGGCGATACCAATATCAAATCGCTGAACGGCTTTAATACCGCGATCGACGACAAAACCGTTCTGACGCTGATCCCCGCGATCGCGGGCGGGCTTGGCTGAGCTATGCACAACCGCGCCGAATTAAGCAGGGAGGAGATCGAGCGCTACAGCAGACATCTGCTGCTGGGCGAAGTGGGGCTTGAGGGGCAGAAGCGGCTCAAAGCCGCCAAAGTGTTGATCGTGGGCGCGGGCGGGCTTGGCGCGCCTATCGCCTTGTATCTCGCCGCGGCGGGCGTGGGGACGATCGGGCTTGTGGATTTCGACGATGTGGAGTCGTCCAACCTTCAGCGGCAGGTGATCCACTCCACGCGCGATATCGGTCGCCCCAAAGTAGCCTCCGCGCGCGATCGGATCAAGGGCATAAACCCCTTTATCGCCGTCGAGGTTCACAACGCGAAGCTAAGCGCCGCCAACGCGCTCGATATTATCAAAGACTACGACATCGTAGCCGACGGGACGGACAACTACCCGACGCGCTACCTGCTCAACGACGCTTGCGTGTTTTTAGGCAAGCCGATCGTATATGGATCGATCTATCAGTTTGAAGGGCAGCTTTCGGTATTCCACGCCAAAGAGGGTCCGTGCTACCGCTGCCTCTACCCAACGCCGCCGCCCGCCGGTTTGGTGCCTTCGTGCGCCGAAGGCGGCGTGGTCGGCGCGCTGCCGGGTATCGTGGGGGCGATGCAGGCTTCAGAGGTTATCAAGCTGATCGTCGCGCCCAATTTCGACGGGGCGAACGCGCCCAAAACGATGATCGGACGGTTGCTGCTGTTTGACGCGTGGAAGACGAGGTTTAATATTTTCGCGATCGAAAAAGACCCAAACTGCCCCGTCTGCGGCGCCAATCCGAGCATCACGACGCTGATCGACTACGAGGCGTTTTGCGGGCTGAAACTTGGCGAAGACGAGGAGGCGATCGCGGCGATAACGCCCAAAGAGCTGAAACGCCGTCTGGATCGCGGCGACAAACCGCAACTGATCGACGTGCGCGAGCCGCACGAGCTTGCGATCGTCAAGTTTCCAAACGCCAAAGCCATTCCCATAGGGCAGATCGTAAGGCGGCAAGAGGAGCTTAACGCCCGCGGCGAGGTGGTCGTGATCTGCAAGATGGGCACAAGAAGCGCGTTTGCCATTCGCGCGCTTAAAGAGTCGGGCTATCAAGGAGAGCTGCTCAATCTCGAAGGCGGGATAAACGCTTGGTCTGAGCAGGTCGATCCCTCCTTGCCAACCTATTAAAACCGCGGCGTCCCTTTAAGACGAAGGGCGGAAAACACACAAAGGAGCATCGCAAGATGGCTACAACGCACGCTTTGGGTCGCGACGCGGCTCTGCAACTATCCAACGTCGTCAAAACGACGCCGCAATACGGCGCGCTCACTCCGCGCTATCTGACGCGCGTTTTGCAGTTCAAAGGTCTCGAGACGGGTATCTACCGCGTCAATAAGGTAGTAGAGGGCGAAACGCCGCTCGATGTACTCTGCTCGCAAGACCTCAAGAAAACGACCATTCCCAACGGCTACATCGAATACGAAACCAAGCCGAGGGAGTACAAGCTCAACTCGATCAGCGTGATCCTCAATGTCGATACGAGAATCAGCGATCTCTACGGCAAGCCCTACGATCAGACGCAAGAGCAGCTCAATCTGGCGATCGAGAGCCTCAAAGAGCGCCAAGAGAGCCAGCTTATCAACAACGACGATTACGGCTTGCTCAAAAATGTGCCCGACGGACAGCGCGTTCACGCCCGTTACGGTCGCCCTATGCCCGACGATCTCGACGAGCTTTTGACCAAAGTATGGAAAGACCCGAGCTTCTTTCTGGCGCACCCCCGCGCGATCGCGGCTTTCGCCAGAGAGTGCACGAGGCGCGGCGTGCCGCCCGCGACGGTAAGTTTTGGCGGCGGAACCTTTATCTCGTGGCGCGGCGTGCCGATCGTACCGACCGACAAGCTGTTTGTGGACGGGCTGAAAAATCCCAAATCCAAAGCGGGCAAAACCAACATACTGCTCGTCCGCACGGGCGAAACCAACCGCGGCGTGATCGGGCTTTATCAAGCCGGTCTGCCAAACGAAAGCTCCAGAGGCTTAAGCGTCCGCTTCAGGGGCATAGACGATCACGGCGTGGCGAGCTATCTTTTGTCGCTGTATTGCTCCGCCGCGATCTTGGCGCCCGACGCGATTGCCGCGCTTGAAGAAGTAGAGGTAGGCGATTACTATGAGTACACTCAGCAACCAGTCTGATCCCGTCGCGTTTGGCTTGCCCAGCGAGGAGCGGATCGCGGCTTTGGCTTCGCGGTATTTCCCCGAATACGGCGAAAGCGCCCCAAGCGCGATCGCGGCGCAAGAGCCTGCCGGCGGCGGCTACGCGCCCGTGGTGGAAGCCTACTACGGCGAGGTCAAGCGATGCGGCGGCGAAACGGCGCGCTATCAGGGCGCGGCGGGATCGGTGGGCGCCAGAAGCGTCGAGTCGATCCGCGCCGATTTCCCGATCTTAAGCGAAGCCATAGACGGCAGGCAGATCGCGTGGCTGGACAACGCCGCCACCACCCAAAAGCCCCAAGCCGTAATCGACAGGCTGGTTAGATACTACTCCCGCGAAAACAGCAATGTCCATCGCGCCGCGCACGCGCTGGCGGCAAGATCGACCGACGCTTACGAAAAATCGCGCGAGGTCGTCGCCAGATTTATCGGCGCGCCAAGCAAAGAGAATATCGTATTCGTTCGCGGAACGACGGAGGGGATCAACCTCGTAGCGCAGGCGATCGTCAAGCCAACTTTGAAATCCGGCGACGAGATCGTTTTAACGCTCTTGGAGCATCACGCCAATATCGTCCCGTGGCAGCTTATCGCGCAGGAGACGGGCGCGATTTTGCGCGTCGCGCCTATCGACAAGGACGGGCAGATTATCCTAAGCGAGTACGAGAAGCTGTTCAACAAGAACACAAAGTTCGCCAGCCTGACGCACGTCTCCAACGCGCTGGGCGTAATCGCCCCGATCGAAGAGATGATCGCGATCGCGCACCGATACGGCGTTCGCGTTTTGATCGACGCGGCGCAGTCGGTTTCGCATATCCCGCTGAATGTAACGGCGCTGGATACAGACCTGCTGGTTTTCAGCGGGCATAAGATATACGCTCCGTTTGGAATCGGCGCGCTGTACGCCAAAAGCGAGATCCTCAACGCGGCGAAACCCTACCACGGCGGCGGCAATATGATCGCCGATGTTACCTTCGAGCGGACGCTCTACCAGAAAGCCCCCGCCAAGTTTGAAGCCGGCACCGGCTCTATCGCCGACGCGGCGGGATTAGCCGCGGCGCTGGAATATGTCGGCGATATTGGTCTGGCGAACATATTCGCCTACGAACATTCGCTACTGGAGTACGGCTTGCGGGAGCTAAGCCGCGTGCCCTCTTTGCGGCTGATCGGGACGGCGGCGCAGAAAACAAGCATATTGTCGTTTGTGATCGACGGCTCGTCAAACGAGGAGATCGGCAGGTATCTCGACGCCAAAGGCATTGCCGTCAGAGCGGGGCATCACTGCGCGCAGCCGGTGTTGCGCAGTTTTGGGCTGGAAGGGACAGTGCGTCCGTCGATTGCCTTTTACAACACGATCGAGGAGATCGATAGGCTGACAAAGGCGCTGTTTGAATGGGTAAAACGATGATAGAAAGCCGTCTGAAAGCTCTAAGCGCCGCGATCGCGCAGAGCTACGACGATTTAAGCGTTACGATCAAGTTCGGCTCCGCGTCAATTTTGCCCAGCGCCAAGCGATCGGTCAAGCTGCTGGGCAAGTTGCACGCGCTGCTATTTCCGGGCTACTTCGGCAAGCCTTTCAGCATTCCCGCGTCGGCAAGCTGTCATATCGGCGTGGCGCTTGAGGAGATTCAATGCGAGTTGAGCCGCGAGGCGGCAAAGGCGCTGCCGCATATCGAGCGCTACGCCGAAGAGAGCCAGAAGGAGATCGCCGCCGAGGCGCAGTGGCTTGTGATCGCGTTTTTGGAGCAGTTGCCTAGCATCAGAAAGGCGCTCGAATCCGATGTGAAAGCCGCGTACGACGGCGATCCCGCGGCGTTCAGCCTCGACGAGATCATCTCCTCCTACCCGGGCTTCTACGCGGTAACGACCTATCGCCTCGCCAACGCGCTTCACAGGCTCGGCGTGCCGCTTATTCCGCGCATTTGGTCGGAGCACGCGCACGGCAGAACGGGCATCGACATTCACCCGGGCGCGTCGATCGGGCGGCATTTTTTTATCGATCACGGCACGGGCATAGTGATCGGCGAAACGACCGTTATCGGCAACTATGTAAAGATATATCAAGGCGTAACGCTAGGCGGCATATCCACCCGCGGCGGGCAGTCGCTGCGCGGCATTAAACGCCACCCCACGATCGAGGACTATGTAACCATCTATAGCGGCGCGTCGATCTTCGGCGGGCAGACGGTTATAGGCAAGCACTGCGTGATAGGCTCGAATGTGTTTATCGCAGCCAGCGTACCCGAATACACAAAAGTCAGCGTCAAAAATCCCGAGCTGCAATACAAAGACAACAACAACCTAACCGCCAAAAGCGAATTAGAACAGGACGAGTTCTGGACTTGGGTAATCTAAGCGTTTCAAACCGCAAAACGATCGCGGCGGCGTTAATAGCGCTTTGCGCGGTTATCTTTACCGCCTGCGCCGCCAATAAAACGCCGGTTAACGCCGAGCGGGATAAACCGCAAACTCCGATCGCCGAATGCGGCGAGGCGATCGCGCCTAGTCTAAGCGAGGCGGAGATCTACTATAACGACGCGCTAATCTACTACAACAACGGGGCTAACGGCAAGGCGATCGCAAGTTTTAATACGGCGATAGAGCTTGATTCGCGCAAAGCGGAGAGCTACAACTCGCGCGGCGTAGCGTACGCAAGCGCGGGCGATTACGAGAGGGCGCTCGCCGATTTCGACAAAGCGATCGAGATCGCGCCCGATTTCGCGCCGCCATATAGCAATAGAGGGCTTGTTTTTGATAATTTAGGAGCGTACGCAAAAGCTATTATCGAGTTTGATCGCGCAATCGCGTTAGAGCCTAGTTACGCCGGCGCTTACTACAATCGCGGCGCGGCTTATTATAAACTAGGCGACAATAATAAAACAATAGACGATCTTAGCCAAGCGATCGGGTTAGACCCCAATAATATATCGGCGTATCTTGTACGCGGTTTTGCCCGTAGCAATTTAGGCGATCATTATAAAGCTATCGATGATTTCAACAAAGCGATCGAACTTAATCCTACTTTCGCGCAAGCTTATTACAACCGCGCAAACGAGTATTTAGAACTAAACGATACAAACAGAGCCAAAGCGGACTTTGATAAGGCGATAGCGGTCGATCCGCGCGACGCTATAGCCTATTATAACCGCGCGATCTTTCGCGCCCATATACGCGACTACGACGACGCCCT
>JAITEA010000031.1 GCA_031282285.1 Helicobacteraceae bacterium | reverse complement strand
CCCGTGTTTCTCTGCCAGCTATCAATCGCGGCGCGCACATTGGTTTCCACGCTCAAAGCGATCGCGTTGCGCCCTTCGGCTTGCGCCTGAGAAAACTGAAAGCCGTAGTCGTTGCCTTTGTTTTTCCGCGCCGTGCCTAAACCCGCGATGGTTTTATCGTCGAAGTAGGGGATGCAGACCCATTTAGGCGCTTCGGCGCCGTCGTTAAGGCACTTGCTTTCAGCCGCCGTATCAGGCTGTTTGCCGCCGCAACCGCTTATCGCGAACGCCGCAACCGCCGCCGCGAAGGCGAATCCTATTAATCTTCTCATCGTAACTCCTTGTAAAATTATGGTTGTGATTGTAGCTTACTTTTCTCGAACGCGTAGAAACGATCCACGGTCGGATTTACGCTTAGCGCCGATCTTATCAGCCTGATGGGATCGCGCGAGCTTTGCAGATAGAGCCGTTTTGGGTCGATCGCCCTGCTGATCGCCACATAAAACTGCCCCGACTCAAAAAGATTGTCCAGATCGATCGCCAGATCCAAAATGCTCATACCCTGCGATTTGTGAATGGTGATCGCCCACGCCAGACGCAACGGAAACTGCTCGACGCTAAGCGTTATTTCGGGGTTTTCGGCGCCCTGCTCCTCGTAGTTGAAGCTGTGGCGCGCCACCGATACGATCTCGCCGTTTTCTTTTTGCACCTCGATCGCCTCGTCGTCGATCCCGATAACCGCGCCGCGCTCGCCGTTGTAGTAAAGCCCCGTTTCATTGACCGTAAATAAAACGGGCGCGCCGACTTTGAGCGTCAAGATTGGCGGCGCGTTAATCGAGCGCAAAAACCCCTCTACAAGCTTTTCGCTTACGCCCTTCGCGGCGTTAATCTGCGCCTCAAACCGGTACTCGCGCGATCTAAGCCGCCCAAGCCGCGCCTCGTTCAGCCTGTCGGCTTCGTAGTTGCGCCCGAAAAGATGGGTCGGATCGCTGTCCAAAACCTCGTTTTGCGCGGCGTAACGCCTCAAAGTCGCTTCGGCGCTGTGGTCCATTTTGCCCACGCGAAGCTGACCTAGCAGTTCGTAAAACTCGGCGTCGCTTGTCCGTCTGGGCGTCGTCAGCTCGATTAGTTGCGGGTCAAACTCGCGCCACGCTTCGCTTTCAAAGGCGTATTGCGCGTCGAAAAGACCGCTTGGTCTCTCGCTTGGTTTGCGCACCGGCGGCAGTTGATAGAAATCGCCCGCGAAGACCAGCCTGCCGCCAAAACCGCCCTCCCGCAGGCGATAGGCGATCATATCCGTCAGATCGGCGCTTATCATACTAATTTCGTCGATGGCGATCAGATCGAGTTTGCCGATCGCGGCTAGGATTTTGCCCTTTTTTGAGCGGCTTTTTTTATCGCGCGCGATCATCTCCTCGATATTGCGGCAGACGCCAAAGCCGAAAAAGCTGTGCGCCGTCTGCCCGCCTACATTGACCGCCGCGATGCCGGTGCTGCCAAGCGTCGCCGATCGCGCCCCGTTTTCGCGCTCTTTGGCGCATAGCTCGCGCAACAAGGAGCTTTTGCCCGTGCCCGCGCCGCCCGTGATAAACAGATTGCCGCTTTGCGATACCAGCTTGTTAATCACGCCGTTTTATCTTTTTGCGCGCGAAGTAGCCCACCAGCAGATACGAACCGCCGATAATCATAATCAGCGCGATCGGCAGAATATATGGATAATCGCTCGCGTAGATCGCGATCTGGCTGAAAAACTCTCCCGCGAAGTAGCTTCCCCAGCCAAATATCAGCGCGAACAGAAGCGCGCCGATCGCGTTGAGCGCCAGAAACTTTTTCGCGTCGTATTTTGTAAATCCAGCCACGATCGGAATCAATGTTTTCAGCCCGTAGATAAACTTTTTGATAATTATAATGCGGGCGCCGTGTTTTTTCAGCAGCATATGCGACAGCGCGAGTTTGCGGCGGTGCCTCCTGAGGTAGGGCGTAATCGCGCTCTTATTGGACCTGCTGATAAAAAACAGCGCCTGATCGCCCAGCGTATTCGCGGCGAACACCACCGCGATCGAGACGAAAATATTCAGATACCCAAACCCCGATAGCGCGCCCGCCGCGACGATCCCGACGAAACCGCCGCCGAGCGAGTAGATAAAGAGCATTGCGTAGCCGTAAGCCTCGATATTTTGCATCACCGTTTCCATTCGACGCCTCTTTTCAATTTTTCAATAACGCTTTTCAGTATAGAAACGATATTGTGGCAGAAAACGGCAAAATTACGGCGCTTTGACGCGGATCGCGCCATTCTAAAGCGGCGCGAACGGCTATCGTTTTATTTTGCCGACGATGTCAAACTCGCCGTAGATCGTTATGGAGATCTCGCTTTTGCTCGGCGGGCTGATATCCACAATCTGCGCCTGCTGCGTCTGCGCGACGCTGTTTAGGCGATTGACGACGCTGTTTTGATTGTAGCCGCGATAGCGATACGCGTTGCGATCGTTCTCTTGAGCGCCCAGCAAAGAGACGGACAGATTCCGCGGCGCGCCCAAAGCGTATTCGCTCCCGCCGATCAATCTTTTTGCCTTTTCCTGCAGTTTTTTGAACAACGCGCTCTCGTATTCGCTAATCAGCTTTTGCTTGTTCTCTTCGGAGACCAGATAAACCAGATCGTCGTTGATGTTCATCTTTAGCTCCTGCGCTTTGGCGTATATCTTGCCGACATCGTCAAAATTGCCGGTTTTGATCTTGATTTCGTTTGAGGAATAGTATTTTTTTACCTCTCCGCCGCCTCTGTCTCTCTCCTCTTCCACCTCGTATTTTTCAACGCCTATACTATCGGTTATATTGGCGGTTTTAAGCGCGTTTTCTATCTTGTCGTAGAGGTTCTGCGCCTTTTTCGCCGCCGCGCTCTCCGTATCGCCCCACGCCGTGATCTCAAACGAGTATTCATTCTTGTAAGTGGATTTCAGGTTTGAAATCCCGTGGCTTTCAAGTATTTTCAGCGCGTTGCGAAAGCCCTCTTTTTGCATAACAAAACCCGCTCTAAGCGACGCTAGAAACTGCGTTTTTTCCTCGCTTTGTTCGTAGTTGCGGTAGTTTTGCGTCGTTATATCGCTTTCGCTTACGCCAAGCGATTTTATGTATTGCTTAAGCGCGCCGATATTTTTAGCGTTTTGATTAGAAGCCGCGTTCGGCGTCGCCCCTTCGGTGATATAGGTTATGCTGAACTCCGCCGTATCAGGCTTTAGCGCGATCGTCTCCGAATAATTAACGCTAATCGCGCCCACCGCTATCCTGTCCGCGCCGTATTTAAGCTCGTTTAGCTTCAAAAAATCGCCAGCGCCATCCGCTTGCGCCGCTCCCAGCGCGGAACAGAGCGCCAGAGCCGCCGTCGCCGTTTTGCCTTTCATCGTCGTCCTCCGTTTGGGTTGAGGTTGGCTACCGTCCGCCATTTTACTCCTTGTTTGCTAAACTAAACAAACTTTAAGGCGGGTAATGGCAAGCGATCGCGGCGCGAAAAAAGCTATCGGACAATTGGCGCTCAAGACGGCGAGAGGTTTTCTCTCGTCGTTTGCGCGAATGGGATTGTTTGGAAAAATGGGCGCCGTTTTGGGGCTTTGCGTAGTCGTTATCAATCTTTTGCTTACGCCGATATACGGCGTTTCGATCAACGCGGCGATCGGGTTAATTTTCGGCTTATCGCTGCTTGCCGCGTCGTTTAGCTATCCTATCGCCTCTTTTTCGCAAAAGCTGTTGATTAAATCCGCGTTTATCGCCGCCGCGCTATTTTTG
>JAITEA010000011.1 GCA_031282285.1 Helicobacteraceae bacterium | reverse complement strand
AGCATCTTTAGATAGACGCGCTGCCCCGTATCGGCGTTGCCGTCGGCGAAAGCCGCGAGCGCCGTAAGCCATATAGCCGCCAAAGCGACGATGATCTTGCTCATCTTTACTCCTCCTCTGTGGGTTTAGGGCGTTATTGTATTACAATTTCTATATTTTTGCAAGTTTTAGCCGCCGTATTTATTCTTTTTTAAGAATACTTAAAGGAAAAAAGTAGTAGTTTATCCTTTGCAATTCACAAGCAAAGGAGCATCAATGACCAACCGGCAATCCTCCCTATCGCGTCGCGACGCGCTCAAACTCGCCGGAGCCGCAAGCGCGGTTATGGCGTTCAACCCCGCTTTCGGCGCGCTGAATACCGAGGCGCAAGCGGCGGCGCCAATAGCCGCCAAAGGCAAAATCGTCGTTATCGGCGCGGGCGCGGCGGGCGTTTCAACCGCCGCTAGGCTTTGCGATCTGCTCGCCGACCCCGATATCACGATTATCGACGACACGCAAACGCACCTCTACCAGCCCGCGTTCAGCCTGATAGCGGGCGGCGTGGTAAGCGCGGAGTATCCCAAGCTGAACAACGCCGATTATATCCCCAAGGGCGCGAAGTGGATCAAGCAAAAGGCGATCGCGATCGATCCCGACGCCAAAACCGTAACCACCGATCAAGGCGAGACGATAAGTTACGATTTTCTTGTGATCGCGGCGGGCATCGACCTAAACTACGAGGCGATCGAAGGGCTGGATCGCTCTATGCTCGGCAAAAGCGGCGTCGCCTCGATCTACGCCTACGAAGGCGCGACGCGGGCGTGGAATCAGTTGCAAGAGCTTGCCGCCGAAAGCAAAAAGCGCAAGGTTTCGGCGCTATTTTGCGAGACGACCACGCCGATCAAATGCGGCGGCGCGCCCAAAAAGATCGCGTTTTTGGCGCAGGATTACATCAGGCGAAACGGCGCGCGCGACAACGCGGAGCTGACGCAGATGATGACCGGCGGCTCGTGGTTTGGCGTTCAGGTTTACGCCGACGCGATCGAGAAGCTCTACGCCAAGCGCGAAATGTCGAGCCGGTTCAAGCACAAGCTGGTCAAGATTGACGCGGCGCGGCGCGAAGCGACTTTCGCCGTCCCAAAGCTCGTGATGGACGACGATCTTGGAATCGAGGTTGAGCAAAGCGAGTTTGTAACCAAGCCGTATGATTTTATCCATATTGTCCCCAACCAATCGGGCGCGGCGGTCGTGGCGAAAAACCCCAAACTTGCCAATCCGACGGGCTTTTTGAAGGTCAATATCGAAACGCTTCAGAGCGAAACCTACCCCGAAATCTTTGGCGCCGGCGACATTGTAGCCACGCCGTTTGGCAAGACGGGCGGCAGCGCGCATAAACACTACCCTATCGTCGCGCAAAACCTTGTCGATACGATGCAAGGCAAACCGCCAAGCCAGAAGTATAACGGCTACACCGTCTGCCCGTTGATCACCAATTACGGTAGCGTGATGATGCTGGAGTTTGGCTACAAGGGCGCGGACGGATCGGACACGCTGCTGCCTAGCGCGCCGCTCGATCCGACGCAAGAGCGCTGGATGTGGTGGCTGCTCAAAGTGCACGCGCTGATGCCTATTATGTACAAATCTATGCTGCGCGCAAAAGGCTAAGGAGACGAGATGATCCGCAAAACGGCTTTAGCGGCACTTTTGCTGAGCGCGGCGTTTGGAAACGACGAAATAGAGGCGCTCAAAACGGAGATCGCGCGGCTCAAAAGCGATCTAGGCGAGGTAAGAAAGCAAAGCGCGCAGGACAATCTGAAGTTTGGCGTCGATCTGCGGACGGCGATCGATACGATCCGCTACGAGTTCGCGGACGGCGGCGTAGCCAAGAACGACGATCTGCTCTCCACGCGCCTCTGGCTGAATATGAAATATCAACCCCAAAGCGATATCGCCTTTTTCGGGCAGCTATCGTACAACAAGCTCTACGGCGATAGCGCCAATCGCGCTCAGACCAATACCGCGGCGCGGTTTAGCGATTTCGACTGGGTGGTCAATGAAGCAAGCTCCGATAATACGCTCAAGGTCAGGCAGGCGTATTTCCTCCACAACGGAACGCTAGGCGATCTAGGTTATACGGCTAGTTTTGGACGCCGCCCTTCCACGGGCGGATCGCCGCTGCACTACCGCGAGGACGACGCGGCGCAATCGCCGCTTAGCCAGATGATAAACGCCGAGTTCGACGGCGCCAGCTTTCAGCTTGATCTAAGCAAGGCTGCGGGCATAGCGGGTATGTACGCCAAACTCTGCTTAGGGCGCGGGCTGACAAACGCCAAGCCGCGCTTCAGTCAGGACGGCGCGGACTACGCGGCGGACAAAAGCCAGACTCATAAAGACGATATCGATATGGCGGGTTTAATCTTTCAGCCCTATTACGACGGGCAGTACCGCGTGGTTACGCAGTTTATCCGCGCCGTTAATCTGATCGGCTACGAGTTTAACGCGAGCGGATCGCCGGAGGCGGGCTTTCGGGATTTTGGCGCGATCAACGCCGCCTCTATCGCCTATGTTCAGGAGGGCGTCGGCGAGTTTATCAACGACTTTCTCGACAATACCAAGCTGTTCGTAAGCTATTCGATCAGTCAAAGCGATCCAAGCGGCTCTATGCGAATGCTGGGTAGCGCCAATCGCAAGATCGGCGAAAGCTGGTATGTCGGCGCGCAATTTCCGGCGTTCTGGTCGGACACGGGCGCGATCGGGCTGGAGTACAATCAAGGAAGCAAGTATTGGCGCAGTTTTACCTACGCGGAGGATACGGCGATCGGCTCCAAACTCGCCGCGCGCGGCAGGGCGTACGAAATCTACTACACGCAGCCGCTGATCGGGCAGGTACTTAGTTTTCAGGCGCGTTATACCTATATCGACTACGACTATACGGGCAGTAACGCCTTTTTTGGCGAGGAGGGCGCGCCCGTCAAGATTAGCGATCGCTCAAGCGCCGTAGATAAGGCAAGCGATCTGCGGTTTTATATCCGCTACAGATATTAAAGGAGAACAAGATGAAAAGCAATATGTGCAAAATCGACCGCGCGGCTAGGATCGCGCTTGGGTTCGTAATCGGCGCGGCGACGCTGCTGAACGCGTTTGGTCCGTACCTCTCGTGGGTTTTAGCCGCGATCGGAGCCGCGATGATCGTAACGGGCGCGATCGGTATATGCCCGATGTATAGCGTCGTCAAGCTAACAAGCCGCAAATGCCGCGCAAGCCGCGCCAAAGGCGAATGCGATTGTTGTTGTTCGGGCGATTAGGCTTGGCGATGAACAGGCGAAGGTTTTTCAAAACCGTAGCGATCGGCGCGGCTACCTGCGCGGCGCTAAAGCCCGCCGAGGCGACCGCGTCTAACCGCGAGATAGGCTCGATTATCGATCTGACGCTGTGCGACGGATGCGAGGGTTTGCAAACGCCCGCGTGCGTCGCCGCGTGCCGCGAAAAGAACGCCGATCGCTTTCCGAAGCCCGATCCGCAATATCTGCAAGATTACTGGCCTCAAAAGCGCCACGAGGATTGGTCGAACAAGCGCGGCGTTACAAACCGCCTCACGCCATACAACTGGACTTATGTCGAGGCGCTGGAGGTAGGCGGGCGCAGGATTTTCTTGCCGCGGCGCTGTATGCATTGCGACGATCCCGCCTGCCAGAAACTCTGCCCCTTCGGCGTGATCGGCAAATCCAAAGAGGGCGCGGTACATATCGACGAAAACTTCTGTATGGGCGGAAGCAAATGCCGCGATGTTTGCCCTTGGAATATCCCGCAACGGCAGGCGGGAGTCGGGCTTTATACCAAGATCGCGCCAAAGTTTATGGGCGGCGGCGCGATGTATAAGTGCGATTCGTGCGCCGATCTACTGGCGCAAAACAAAGCGCCAGTTTGCGCGCTGAAATGCCATAAAAAAGCGATTATTTTCGGCGAAAAATCTGCGATGAAAAAGGAGGCAAAGCGTCGCGCCGAAGCGATCGGCGGTTTTGTGTACGGCATAGACGAAGGCGGCGGGACTTCGACCTTTTATGTTTCGCCCGTTTCGTTTGCCGAAATCGACGGGGCGATCGCGGCAAAAAAGGGCGAGGATAAAGCGTTCGGTCGCCCGCAAATGCCGCCTAATATAACAAGCAAGCTAAATGGCGCGGAAGGGTTGTTTGCCGCCGCGCTGATCGCGCCGATAGCCGCCGTAGCGGGCGCGGCGATAGCGGTTTATAAAGGAAGCAAAAATGATTAAGCGCCAGAGCCTATCCAATAGGATCGTTCATTGGACGATCGCGCTCTCTGTTTTCGGGCTTATATTTAGCGGCATAGGGCAGTTGCCCGCGTATAAGCGCTACAAACTCTCCGATCTGATAGCGATGGCTTGGACGGCGGATTATCAGATCACGCTGATCGTTCATTATATTTTCGCGATCATACTGCTTGGCGCCGCAGCTTATCATATAGCTTTTCATACTATGCGGCGCGAGTTTGCGATCGTCCCCAAAAATGGCGATTTCAAAGCCTCGTTAAAGGTTATATGGGCGATGATCCGCGCCAAAGAGGAACCGCCAAGCGAGAAATATCTGCCCGAACAGCGGCTGGCGTACGGCTTTATCGCTTTTTCGCTGCTGCTGCTGATCGTTACGGGGCTAATCAAGATGGCGAAAAATGTCGCGGGGTGGAATATACCCGACTGGCTGCATTTCTGGACGGCGCAATTGCATAATCTGGGTATGATCCTGATAATGTTGGGCGTCGCGGGGCATCTGGCGGCGTTTTTGTTTAAGCCAAACCGCAAACTGCTAAGCGCGATGTTTAGCGGCAAGGTCGCCGCCGATTACGCGCTGCATAGGCATAGCCTGTGGAAAGAGGGCGTCAAAGAGGCGCAAAAACCGCAAAAACCCTCCACGAACGACGATCGCGCGTCGACATAACCAACGCGCTAAAGCCGTTTGTGTCTCGCAACGCTGATTTGATAGGCAGAGTACTTGTCATAGCCGTGATGAAAACGGAAGCAAAGCGCCGCGCCGAAGCGCTCGGAAGTTTTGTTTACGGCATAGGGGAGGGAAACAAGAGCGGTTTTAGCAGGATCGCGCTTATAAAAGAGGTTGGCTACAAATATCCTATAGGATAAAAAGAACAGTTTAATTTCATGGGTAAATTCTAATTGGGATAAAAAAGGGGGAGGCGGAAATGTCGCCAAATAGCAAGCTGAAACTTTTATATACAATTAAGACAGCCATCCGCACAGGTTATCCAACTGCGCCGTAATCGCTTTCCAGTCACAATTGAGGTCAAGCGTTTTCAGGCTGATGCGATTACCACCAATTGTCATGTCCGCATCCGGGGTAATGCTTTCATCGGTTCTGGCGTAAAGTAGAACGCCCGCCACATTGCCGGTTGCGCTTTTATCGCTGTTCTTGACATAGGCGTAAATTTGATAAAGGTGCTCGGATTTGTAGGTCTTTTTACCACGGTTTTCCTGCATCGTGCGCTCATACCATTTGGCGTCGATAATCAACCGCTTTTCACCATTTTGCAGGGTGATGTCGGATTTCATCCGCGGCAGATATGGATTACGCGCCTCATCGGAAATATCCCAGTCGATAGATGCGGGTTTGGGCTGAAAATTGGAATGATGCCGCACATAATACGCAAGCACGAATTTTTCATACAGGCGGTGCATTGCCTCATCTTGAAACCATGTGGCAAGCCTGTGCGTTCCTTTCTCCGTAGTTAGGAGCAAGCCCTTGACCGTAAGACGGCAAATCCCCATGAGCATACGGTAGGAAACATTGTTCCGATGATATTTCAATGCGTCCCAACGGATAACGGCAGGCGCGATCTCGGTAACTTCGGAAAAATAAGTGAGTAGCTTGCGGAGCGCCTTTTTGTTTTCAGGCTTCACATTGCCGTGACGAAGGAGCAAAAGCATTACGCTTTTCAATGCCCGATTGTGCGGAGAGTCAGGAACGAATTCATCGTAAGCGCATACCAGCCTGCCTTGCGCCTGAGTTTGCTTGATGGTTTCAGACACCCGAATTTGCCCGCGCACGCCCGCAAGGATTTCTTCGCATTGAAGATAATCACGATGCAAACCACGCTTGACCTGCGTCCCAACGCCGCGAACAAGAATAGCCGCGAACAGGTCATGGATGTTGTCGAAATCCTCGGAGGCGACATTATCCAAACCTGTTTCCCGCAAGGTTTGAAAGGCGTAGGAAAGCATGTAATAGATATTCTTGATCTTGATGTTGTCAGCCATGTAGCTTGAGAACACCCCGCAATTTATTCGTCCAATCCTCGACCTTTGACGGTTCGTCAAACCAGTATTCGCTCAAAAGTGGAAGCAACTCATATTCGACGACCGAGGAAAGCCACGCATCGTCAATGACATCGTGCTCGTTCGCGCAGAAATAGCTGTGACCGATGCGAAAGCCCATGCCAAGCGAAGCGTCCTCGCCAATTTCCTCGTTCAGGGATTCAACATTGTCAATGAGCGCATTGAATTTCGGATTGCCTATCCGAGCTTGGCGTGCTTTGAATCCATCAGATTGAAACGCGGGTTCCAGACCGAAAAACGCGAATCGCCGCCGGAGCGCATAGTCAATCATCGCAAGACTTCTGTCCGCAGTATTCATCATCCCGATGATGTAAAGGTTGGCGGGAACGGAGAATTGTTCATTCTTGTAGAGCAGACGCAGGGCGTTCCTTTCGCCGCGTTTATCGCCTTCAACGAGCATCAGCAATTCACCAAAAATCTTGCTCAGATTGCCGCGATTGATTTCGTCGATGATAAAAAAGTATGGACATTCATCATCGCCCTCGGCGGTCTTGCAGAATCTGTAAAAC
>JAITEA010000248.1 GCA_031282285.1 Helicobacteraceae bacterium | reverse complement strand
GAGTATAAAAAGGCGGCTGAGGAGATCGATCGCTTGCTTGCGCGATTTACCAGCCAAACGCTATAAAACGCGCAATAAATAAAGCGCCGTTTTCCGCCTCCGGCGCGGTTGTAGCGTTTGGCAAAAATCGCCTGCTTGCGCCGCGTTCTTGGACGATCAAGCTAAGCTTTATTAAAATCGCCGTTCTTATAAAGGAACCAATATGACCGAAAACGAAATCAGAGCCGTTTTGAGCGGCATTAAATATCCGGGGTTTGACCGCGATATTGTTAGTTTAGGGTTTGTGCGCCGCGTGGCGATCGCGGGCGATCAGATCGCTATCGATCTTGAAATCACCTCCTCCGCTCCCGAGATCGCGCAGACGCTTAGATCGGATATAGCCAAGGCTTTTGCCGCGATCGGGCGCAAAAATATCGCTTTGAATATACTCCAGCCGTCGCCTCCCAAAGAGACGAGCTCGCGCGGCAGAAATCTAGCGCCAAATATCAAGCGTTTTGTGATGATAAGCTCCGGCAAAGGCGGCGTAGGCAAAAGCACAACCGCCGTCAATCTGGCGATCGCCGCGGCGATGCAGGGCAAAAGAGTCGGACTGCTCGACGCGGATATTTACGGACCCAACGCGCCGCGTATGCTCGGGCTTGAAAACGAGCGGCTAAACTCGCGCGGCGACAAGGTTATCCCGCCCGAAGCCTACGGGATCAAGGTTATGAGTATGGGTATGATCTTGGAGCCGTCGCAGGCGCTTATCTGGCGGGGACCGATGATCATCAAGACGATCGAGCAGTTTTTTAACGATGTGGCGTGGGGCGATCTGGATATATTGTTTATGGATATGCCCCCCGGGACGGGCGACGCGCAGTTGAGTCTGGCGCAGGCGACGCCGGTTAGCGCGGGCGTCGTCGTTACCACGCCGCAAACCGTGGCGCTTGACGACGCGAGACGGGCGATAGATATGTTTATCAAAATGCGTATTCCGATCGCGGGAGTGATAGAGAATATGAGCGGATTTATCTGCCCGTGTTGCAATAAGGAGTACGATATTTTCGGCAAGGGCGGCTCCAAAGCGCTGGCGCAAGAATGCGGCGCAAAGATACTGGCGGAAATTCCGATCGAACCGGCGATCCGCGAAGGCGGCGATAGCGGAAAACCGATCGTGTTTCATAATCCAAGCTCGGAAACTGCGAAACGCTATCTGAAAGCCTCCGATCGCCTGCTGTCGTTTTTGGAAAACGCCGAAGGATCGAACGCCGACATTCAGCCTACAACCCGCTAAATGCCGTCGCGCTTAAACGGCGTAGCCTCGCCGCCATATATCGCGCCTAGAAATAGGGTAGGGCGGCGAGGCGTTTTGGCGAATAACTATTAATAGGTTCTGGATTATTCGACGGAATAATTTTGCGGTTCGTACATAACTCTGGCGAAGTTTTTGGTAATAAGATTGCTCTCCACGGTTTCGCCGCTGACCTTTTGCGTTTTATTAAGCCATATTTCGTTTTTGCGGTAAAACTGATCGCCTATTTTCAAAAACTGATGATCCTTTTCAAATATATGGTAGCTATGCTCAAGCTCTTGGCTGGATCGCAACTCGCCCTCGAGACATTTTTCGGATATCCATAGGTTTATCTGAAAGGTAAAATCCGTATTGTTGGTAAATTGAAAATCGCGGTAGTTGTAAAAGATTGTCGCGCCGGAGCCAAAGGGCAGAACGCGCCCGTCGTCGGGAAAGGGATCGAACGAGTGATGATAACGCTCTACGACGGTTAGCGGGCTGTGGATCGCAAGCCAGTAGATCAGGTTGGAAATCTGGCACAGCCCGCCTCCTATGCCCGCTCTGGCTTTGCCAAACGATAGCTCCATACCCTCCAGATACCCTCTGCTTTTTGTCGGCAGACCTACCAAGCGGCAGAAGGAAAAAGTTTCTTTAGGTTTAATCAAAATCCCGTTTATTTTTGATATGGCTATCTTTAGATTTGTTACCTTGTTTATCTGCAATCTCATATCGCTTTCGCCGAGCTTTCTTATCAAAACAGATTGATGTTTTTTGACGCGAAAAGGCAGCTTTTGCGCCGATCGTTTTTTGGCGTATCGTTTGGAATCCAAATACCATTTCGCGTAGCGACCGGCGCGCCTTGCCCATACCGCCATAAAATAGCAAAAGGCGTTGCGCTGGCTAAATAGTTTTCGCCGTTTCATCGCGCCTCAAAAAACTCGCCGATCATCGCTCTGAGCGCCAAAAGATCGCTTTCGCGGTTGATCGCCGATCGAAACGCCGCCGCCCCTTCGCGCCCCTTGCTATACCGATGCAGATGTTTGCGAAACAAAATCGCGCCGCGCTCGCCGTAAAACTCAACCGCGCGATCGAAATGTTCCAAAATTACCGATCGCATCAGCGTGTCGCCCGCCGAGGATAGATTGTTTTTTAGTTGCGCGAAAATCCACGGCGCGCCCGTCGCTCCGCGCCCGATCATCGCCCCGTCGGCGTTTGTCGCGTCCAAAACCGCTTGCGCCTTTTCGTAGCTGTCTATGTCGCCGTTTGCGATCGCGGGGATTTTCAGCCGCGTTTTGATCTCGCCGATCGCCTCGTAATCAACCGGCGCGCTGAAGCCGCCAATCTTTGTACGCCCGTGAACGGCTATAAAATCCGCGCCGCTCTCCTCGCAAACTCTGGCGATCTCGACGCCGTTATTTTTGTCGTAGCCCAAGCGGATTTTTACGCTTATCAGTTTATTTTCCGCCGCCCGTTTGATCGCGCCGACAAGTTTGCCAAGCAGCGACGGATCTTTGAGTAACGCGGCGCCGGCTCCGTTTCGCGTAACCTTTTGCGCGGGGCAGCCCGCGTTGAGATCGATAATATCAATATCCGTTTCGTTTGAGAGCGTCATAGCCGCCTTGGTTAGCGTCTGGATATCCGATCCTGCGATCTGAACCGCGTAGGGCGTCTCAAGCGGGCTTTTTTCGTACAATTTTTTGGTTTTTGCTAGGTTATGAACGAGCGCGTTGGCGCTGATCATCTCGCTCACCGTCAGGTCTGCGCCAAATCGTTTGACGGCGGCGCGAAAGGGCGGATCCGTCCAGCCCGCAAGCGGCGCTAAGATAAAACGCCTCTGCGTAAAATCAAAGCGTGCGATCAATCAGCGAATCGAGATTTGGAGATAATCCCGCCTCTTTCAGCGCGAAATAAGACTTGAACGCCAGATACTCGTCGCTCGCGCCCGACTCCAAAATCTCGCGCGTGTCGTCTATCCTTTCAAGCTCGATATTGATATACAGCCACGCGCTTTGCGCCGCTTCAAAGGTATTTTTAAGCTGCGCGAAAAGCTCCAGAAGCGCATCCGGCGACATCTGCTCTTTCATAATCCGCGCCAGCGCGATAAAGTCTCTCTCGCCAAACGAAGCCCTGCCAATCAGATCGATAATCTCGCCCGTTTCAAACTCCACGCTCTGGATCGGCGCGCGGTAACGCGAGAGCAGATTGAGCGCGCTTTTTGCGTTCAACTTCGTATCTTGGCGCAAAAACCGCTTCTTATCGCCGTATGTCGCGTAAGTCTCCAACGCCTTGAAATAGACCTCGCTCCCAGCTTCGGCGGCGTTTAGAAGCTCCTCGCTTACCTTCGGATCGCCCTTCATCTTGATTAGCTGATACTCCGCCCATACGGGGCTGTTTTTCACGAGCTTGAGATCGCCTAGTTCCGCCGTTTCGCCCTTTTCCAGCTTCGCGAGCAGATCCAAGATCGCGTCCAGTTCGCTATCGCCCGTTTTTTCCTCGCCAGATCGCGGTTTGAGCCGCGAATCGGACAGCACGCGCCCGATCGCCGCCAGTTGCGGGCGCTTGAGAGAGAGCGCGCTCGTCTGCCCCAAAAGCGCGTTGATCACGAGCTTTTTCAGCGTTTTGAGGTCTTTTTCCAGCGCCGATCGGGCGAAAAACGCCGAGGCGGAGTGAAAGGCGATATGCGAAAACGAAACAAGAAAGATAATCAGCGCCGGAACCATCGCAAGCAGAGCGATCGGCGCGGTTAAGGGCGCTTCGCCAAAGTGCGCCGTATAGTCGGAGCTGTCGTTTATGTATATAAAAACTCCCAGCGCCAGCAAGAGAATGCCCGAAAATAAAGTGTAGCGTTTGATATGCATTTCAACTTCCTGCGAAATTATGATTTCAAATGATAGCGTTTTATTTATGATACGGGCGCTTATTTTTTGCCGCCCCGCGCCGCAAAAGCGTTTCGGAGCCGTTTTGGGACAATCGCGCCGCCTAAGCGCCGCCGCGGTTTATTAGCGCCAAGAGGCTACAATGTCGGCAGTTTATTTGGAGGATTGCGCTTGCCTCGCTATACGCTCGCCCATTCGCCCGACGCGGACGATATTTTTATGTTCTACGCGATCGCCTTTGGCTGGATCGATTGCGGCGATATCGCCATCGAGCATACGGCGGCGGACATCGAGACGCTCAACGAAGCGGCGCTGATCGGCAAATACGACGCGACGGCGATCAGTTTCGCGCTCTATCCGCATATCTGGCGCGAGCAGGCGCTGCTAAGCTCTGCGGCGAGTTTCGGGCGCGGTTACGGACCGAAGCTGATTCGGCGCAAGGATAAACCGCTTAAGCGCAATTTCAAAGTCGCGCTGAGCGGGGCGCGCACCACCAACGCTATGCTCTTTCGCCTTGCCTATCCGCAGGCGCGGACAATATACAAAAACTTTCTGGAGATCGAAAACGCCGTGCTGAGCGGCGAAACCGACGCGGGGGTTTTGATCCACGAGTCGATTCTTGATTTCAACGAAGCGCTTGTCGTGGAAGCCGAAATCTGGGATATCTGGCGCGAACTCGCCAAAGCTGATCTGCCGCTGCCGCTTGGCGGTATGTGTCTGCGCAGATCGCTGCCGCTAAACCGCGCGATCGAGATGGAGAGGATATTGACAAAGGCGGTACGCGTCGCCGTCGATCACAAGGCGGCGCTTGGGCGGGCGCTGCTCGATCGCGCTCTGGTGCGCGTCGATCAAGTCAAACTCGACAAATACCTCTCGCTTTACGCCAACGAGGACTCGGCGGGGTTTAGCGATCAGTGTATGCGGGGGATCGAGGCGCTGTTCAAGCTGGGCTATGATCGCGGCGAGTATAGGGAGTATGTCGCGCTGGAAAAGGCGCTGATTCCGGTCGAATACGCCGTTCTGAGGGGGTCGTAATGGAAGGGCAGCTTGTCGCGCTCGCTTCGGACACCTTCAAGATCGCGCTGATGATCGCGGCGCCTATGCTGATCGGCGGGCTTGTCGCCGGTTTGCTTATCAGCATATTTCAGGCGACGACGCAGATCAACGAGATGACGCTTAGTTTTGTGCCGAAGATACTTGTGGTGGCGGCGATTATGATTTTGGCTATGCCGTGGATGATGAATATGATGATCGACTTTACGATCAGAACCTTTGAGATGATCCCAATCTTTCCTTCGAGCGGCTGAACTTAAATACGCTTTTACCGGTTTGGCGCCCGCATACTTAAATATCGCTTAAATATTTGCCCCCTTAATGTTGATAAATCTAGCGCTTTAATCTATATTGGCTATAATGCGTCCTGTTTTCATCTCAACCTAAAATCCCCGAAAGGAAATGTTATGGCAAAAACCGTTGTGGTTTATCATTCCGGCTACGGACACACCAAACGCCTAGCCGAAGCTGTAGCCGAAGGCGCGGCGGCGGAACTTATCGCCATCGACGCCGAAGGCAATCTCTCCGACGCCGATTGGGAAAAACTCTCCGCCGCGGACGCCATCATTTTCGGCTCGCCCACCTATATGGGTAATGTGAGCTGGCAGTTCAAGAAATTTGCGGACGCCTCCTCCAAAATCTGGTTCCGGCACGGCTGGAAAGATAAGGTATTCGGCGGCTTCACCAACAGCGGCAGCGTAAACGGCGACAAGCAGGTTACGCTTATCTATCTGCAAACGCTGGCGCTGCAACACGGCGGTCTGTGGGTAAGTCTGGGAATCCTCCCCGCCAGCGCCAAAACCAACACGCGCGAGGATATCAATTGGCTGGGCGCCTTCGGCGGTCTTTTCGGACGCACGCCAAGCGGCGCGGAGCTTGACGAAATGTCCTCCGGCGACCTTGAAACGGCGAAACTCTACGGTAAGCGCGTCGCGGAAATCGCCGGAAAATACCGCGCCTAACCCGCCTCCACGAATCCCGCGAACAACGCTTTGGATCGGTCAAGCTCTCATCTTGACCGATTGCGCCCCGCCGTAGGCGAAAAAGATTCATAGCGCGATAAAGCCATTAGGGTGCCGTATAGGTTAGAACCCTCTCGCGGCTTCTCCCAGCGCTAAAAGCGTCAAAATCTGTATTTTAGCAGCGGGATAAATCCAAAAAGCCGATAGATTTTACAATTATCTTTATGTCTAAGCAGCATTATCGGCGCAAACCCAAACAATCTCCAAATGGTTTTACCGCGCTTGTATCTTATGACCATCAGCGGCAAAAAGCCGAATAATCTGATTATTTTTGTATCTGTAACGCCGCGCGTTTTAATATCCAATAATGGCAATAGGCTAAATAGATACCATTTTCCAAAGCCCGCGCCGTAATTAGCGCCGTCGCAGCTTGATGACTGCGATGGCGGTTGAATATAAAATGGAAGTTTGCCCGCGTATTTCCAGAAAGCGGAAAATATCAGAGAGTTCGCGCTATTCAATGGTTTGTTTCTGGCTACATAATGGATTATTCTTTTACAATCACTATAAGCAAATACATAAAGTGGCAAATTAGGAACTGCCTGATAGTTCCATTCCGTAGGCAGCAACAGAACATCGTTCTTTAGAACCGCGTTAAGAACATTCTGATCCATACAATATCTGTTATTTATTCTGGCTACGCGAATAAATTCATCCTCTAAATCTTGAGCGCGGATTTTATCAAGATTCATAACCAAAACGCCGGAATTGAAATAATCAGCCATATTTGTTACGCTAAGCGTTCCTGAATAATACGCCGCCGCGCCCGTCCAGTATTTATCTGTTTTTTCTAGCAAAGGATTGGTTATTCCCCTGTCTCTGACCGCCGCAAGCGCTTTGCCGCGCAGATCTATATTGAATAACTCCGCAACATCCGCTTCGGCGACCAGATCGCAATCCAAGTACAGAACTTTTTTATAATGTTTCAGTATTCTATGGAGAAACATTCTAACATAAGCCATTTTGGTTATCTTGCTACGCGTGAAAAACCCAGACATAAGCGCGTCGTTGATATACGGCTGGATATAAACTAGTCTTATTGACGCCTTTTTATGTTCCATGCGCAATATATCTATTTTATCGCGGTTTTCCGGCGATAAGCCTTCGGTTAGTATGATGATGTCGTAGTTATCGCGATCTGAAGCGTTTGTCATAACCGATTGTATCGCTACGCACAGATAATTTACAAAATTATCGTCGCACGCGAACGCGATAGGAATATTGTTATTTATAAAAGCCGGCGTTGTTTCGTCCTGATTATTCCATTTTCTACGCGTTTTTTCCGAATTTGGATAAAAATCGCGCGTATATATTTGAGCCTCCGCGTATAGCCCGTCCGCCGCCGCGCACAGTATCCGCATAAACGAAACGGGCAGTTCTAAATCTGAAAAATCAATGGCGCACACCAGCTTTCTAACTTCGTCCATATATTTGTTTAGATCGGCGTCTCCGACCATATTATACGCCCCTCTCATTTCTATTCTCAAAATATTAGATAACCATGTTATATTTTGTTCGTAGATTTCATGAGTTTTAAGAAAATTGTATAATTTTTCAACAACCGCAAAATGGCTGGAAATATGAATCCATTCAATGTTTGCGTTGAGCTGAGAAATGCTTGTAATACTGTTTTTGGCAAGAGCGTAGTTGTATAGTTTTTCTCTTGTAAAAAACACTTTTAGCGATGTAGCGATATATTCGTACACAAATAAATTATCGTCGCTAAGATAACCGTCAGGAAATCTTATATTGGCGCTATCGACTACGGATTTTCTAACGATTTTATTCCAAAGCAGAACATTTATATGTTTTCTGGCTTTTTTTGACGACATATCGTAAAGCCCGCTGATATTTTTATTCAGGAACGATTCGGGGTTTCGGCGGTTTGGCGCTAACCGAACAATATTGGAATGACAGATCGCCATATCGGCGCCATTTGTTTCGATCGCGCTCAACATCTGTTCGCACATTGCCGGTTCATACCAGTCGTCGGCGTCGCAGAACATCAGAAATTCGCCGCTAGCGTTGTCCAGCCCCATATTCCGCGCCGCCGCCGGTCCCCTGGTGGTTTGCGATAAGTATTTTATCCGCCCGTCATATTTCGCGAATGTTTTGATTATGTCCGCGGTCGCGTCGGAGGAGTTGTTG
>JAITEA010000121.1 GCA_031282285.1 Helicobacteraceae bacterium | reverse complement strand
GTATATGTTTTCATCTCCCCGCGGCGGCAAGCGTCGGCTATGCTTTTGCCTTCGGCGGCGTCGATCAGATCTTCCTTGTACGCTTCGATTGCCTCTTTGATAATCTGGTATTATGGGTTAAGTTCGGGTTTAGTTAAAATGTGTTATAATTAACGCAAAGGAGCAAAAATGACAAAAACATATTCGCTGACGCCCGATTTGATCGAACAGATTGCTAAGCTTGCCCGCGAGCTTGGCAAAAAGCAAAGTCAGATTATCAAAGAGGCGATCGAGGAATACGCCGATTATATCTACGATCGCGCCAACGCCGCGCGATACGACGCAATCGTCGACGCCGCCGATCGCGGGGAAACAAAGCGCTGGACGCTAGACGAAGTGAAAGCGCGATATGGCGTTAAAGATTGAGTTTGACGACGAAGCGATCAAAGCGTTAGACAAAATGGATCAATACGCTCGCGTGGAAATTATTAAACGCATAAACGATTTTGCGACGACCGGCGTTCCTTCGCCAAAGCCTTTAACCGGATCGCTTCGCGGATTGCATCGTTTGCGTTTTGGTAAAAAGCGCGTGATTATTAGGCTGTCGGCTGATAGCGCGGAGATCGTAGCTATAGATAGCCGCGATAAGGTCTATAAGCGCTAATGAAAGCCGCGTGATAAACCAAAAAAGAAGCGGATTTACGCAAAAAACCCTTTTATTTCCGCGCCTTTTAGCTCTAGTTTTACCCCAAGTTGCGACCAAAACAAACGGCGCTCCGAACAAAACGCGCAGCGCCGCTTTTAGCGTTTAGTTCATCTCGACGCCAAGCGCCTTTTTCATCTCGTCGATATTCGACGCGAACTTCAGCGCGTTCTCTCTGCTGATATCTCCGGCGCGGAAGGCTTTGATAAGCTCCTGCGTCTGCGTCTGCATCTTGGTCTGCTGCTGACCGATCTGCATCGTGGAGTAGATTTGGTGCAACTTATCGTCGCGGATCAGGTTGGCGATCGCGGGGATATTGACCATAATCTCAAAAATCGCCTTCCGCCCGCCGCTTACCTTGGGCATAAGCACCTGCGAAACCACGCCCAGCAATCCCATAGAAAGCTGCGTGCGGATTAGCGCCTGTTCGTCGGTGGGGAACACATTGATAATACGGCTGATCGTCTGCGGCGCGGAGTTGGTATGCAGCGTTCCTAAAACCAAGTGCCCCGTTTCGGCGGCGGTCAGCGCGGTTCTTATCGTCGTTACATCGCGCATTTCGCCCACCAGAATGATATCTGGGTCTTGACGCAGCGCGTGTTTGAGCGCCTCGGCGAAGCTGTGCGTATCCTCCTCCAAACTTCTGTGCGAAACTATGCAGGTGCCGTGCGGGTGGATAAACTCCACGGGGTCTTCAACCGTGATGATGTGCCCCTTTTCGGTGGTGTTTAACTCGTGAACCATCGCGGCGAGCGTGGTCGTTTTGCCGCTGCCCGTAGGACCCGTAACCAGAATCAACCCCTTCTGGCGCTTGATCAGATCTTTGAGCATAATGGGCAGGTTTAGGCTCTCGATCGAGGGAATATCCGTCGGGATAATACGAAACGAAGCCGCCATATTGTGCCGCTCGTAGTAGAAGTTGGCGCGGAAACGACCGATTTTGGGCATATCAAGCGCGAAGTCAAGCTCTTTGGCTTCCTCGAACTTCTTTTTCTGCGAGTCGGTCAGCACCGAGTAACACATAGTCTGAATCGTGTTGCGATCCAGCTTGGGCAGATCGAGCGGCGTCATAATGGAGTGAATGCGCACCTGCGGCTCCGCGCCGACAAGCAGGTGCAGGTCGCTCGCGTCGTGCGCGTGCACGGTTTTCAAGAGCTGATCAAGGCTCAGTTCGCTTAGTTCCATACTGTAATGCTCCTTTTTTGGGTTTAGCCTACGACTCTGGGCGTGATAAAGCTCCGTCCGTCGGCTTTGGGCGCGCGTTTGATCAGATCGTCAAAAACGGCGCGATCCTCTTTGGGCTCGTCGGCGCGAAACTCCGCTCGCGCGTCAAACAGCGCGGAGATCGCGTCGATATGGCTTGTGTCCAGCTCGTTTAGCTTCTCCACGAAATCCAGAATCTCGCTCAAACTGCGTTTGGCGGCTTCGCGTTTGTCGGGCGCGATCGTAAGCTGCGAAAGTTTTTCCAACCGCTCCAAAAGGTTATCGTCAATTACCATCGTTTTCCTCTCGCAGGTAATCTAGCAGAGTTTTGCTTGAAATTATGGTCGGATCATAGCGCACATACAGTTTATCGGCGCGATAGCACTCCACGACGCCGCGATATTTTTCGATCGTCTCCCGCTTTAACGGGCGCGCAAGCTCGACGGCGACGGTTTTCGTGCGGCGCGGGTTGTCGATGCCCAAAGTCAGCGCCAGCCACGCGACGCAGAGCGCGCAGAGCAAAACGGCGAGCGCGGCTAACCCGTAGCCGCCGTAGATCGCCCCCGCGCACGCGCCGCCGACGAAAACGCCGCCGAATTGACAGGCGTTGAATACGCCAAGCGCCGATCCGCGCTCGTCCGAACGCGCGAATTTCGTCGCGCTCGACTGCATCAGCGGCTCCAAGCTGTTCAGCCCGATAAACAGCGCCATCACCCAGAAAACGAAACTGCGCGGCGCCGCTACGATCAGGATAAAGGTCGCGATCAAAATCGCGATCGCGATCAGCATAACGCTTTTGACCGCGCCCAGCTTTTCGCCCACGCCCGTACCGATCCCCATAGCCATAACGCCGCAAAGCAGCGCGGGCAGATAGACGCGCCAGAGCGTCTCCAGCTCGTAGCCTTCGTTTTGCGTCAAAACCATCGGGATCATAAAAAACGACGCGGTCATAATAAAGCTGTGCAAAAACATAGCGATATTCAGCCGCCTTAGATTGCGGTTGGCGAATATGCGCCGTATTTTGCTCCCCACAATCGGCTCGATCGGCGTTATTTTCGGCGCTTCCGGCGCTATCGCGAGGATAATCAGCGCGGGGATCGCCAGCGCGAAGCTAGCCCAGAATAGCGAAGGTACGCCAAACTTCGCGCCCGCCAGCGGTCCCACGAGCAGCGCGACGATAAAGCTACAGGCGATCGACATACCCATCAGCGCCATCGCTTTGGAGCGGTTCTCCTCGTTGGTCAGATCGCCGATCGTGGCGGTGATAACGGCGCTCACCGCGCCCGCGCCCTGAATAAACCGCCCCGCGATCAAGACGATCACGCTGTCGGCTAACGCGCATATCGCCGATCCGACGGCGAATATGGACATACCAATAGCGATCATCTTTTTGCGCCCTATGCGATCGCTCAGCGCGCCGAAGGGATATTGAAAGATCATCTGCATCAGCGCGTAGCCGCCCACCGCAAGCCCCGCCAGAAACGGCGTGCCGCCCTTTAAGCCCGCCGCGTCGATGGCGAGGATCGGCAGGACAAGAAAAAGTCCGAAAAATCTGAGCGCCAATATCGCGCATAAATACAAGATTGGTCTGATAAAAGCTCCTTGAAAGTTCTGATCATATATGATCTTGGCTTTTTGAGAGGTTATCGTGAAATTGATACTTGCAAGCGCAAACGGGCATAAGGCGGCGGAGATCGCCGCGCTGCTGGAGGGCTTTAGCGTCGCGGCGTATTCGGAGCTGATCGCGCCTATTACGATAGACGAAAACGGCGATAGTTTCGCCGCCAACGCGCTGATCAAGGCGCGCGCCGTTTTCGCGGCGCTAAACGACCCGTCCGCCGTTGTAATTAGCGACGACAGCGGCATTATCGTCCCCGTTTTGGGCGAGGGCGTACTTGGGATCAGAAGCGCCAGATTCGCGGGCGAAAACGCGAGCGACAAAGAAAACCTGCTTAAGCTGATCGGCGAACTCAAAGCGCGGGGGCTGGAGCGCGCCTACGCCTACTACGAGGCGGCGATCGCGCTCAAAACAGCCGGAAGCGAACGGACGGAAAGCGGCAGGCTGGAGGGCGAAGTTATCGTTTCGCCGCGCGGCGCGAACGGCTTTGGCTACGATCCGATCTTTATCCCAAGCGGGTTTGATAGGACGCTGGGCGAGTTAAGCGCCAATACAAAAGCCTCGATCAGCCACCGCGCAAAGGCGCTGGAAAAAATTAAGCCGTATCTTTAAGTTTCAACGCGGTAATATTATGTCTAGTAAATCAATCAACAAAGGAACAATATGAGCAAGAGTTGGAAACCGGAAACCGCCGCCATTCACGCGGCATACGACGCCAAGAGCGGCGAAGGGACGATGGCGGTGCCAATCTACCAGACCACCGCCTACGAGTTTGGCAGCGCGGAAACGGCGGCAAATAGATTTGCCTTGCGAGAGCTTGGCAACATCTACACCCGCCTCAACAACCCGACCGTCGGCGTTTTGGAGGGGCGTTTTGCCGAAGTCGAGGGCGGCGCGGCGGCGCTTGCGACCTCCAGCGGCGCGGCTGCGGTTTTCTACTCGATAGCCAATCTCGCCGCGGCGGGAGAAAATATCCTGCTTGCCAACAAGATTTACGGCGGCACGCTTAGTTTGACGCAATACACGCTCAAACGCTTTGGGATCGAAACGCGTATCTACGATCCGCAAAAACCAGAAACCATCGAACCGCTGATCGACGACAAAACGCGGGCGATCATATTTGAATCGATCAGCAACCCGTCGATCGATATCGCCGATTTTGAGCCGATCGTAGCGATCGCCAAAAAGTACAAGATCGCCACGATCGTGGATAACACCGTCGCCACGCCCTATCTTTTCCGCCCGTTTGATTGGGGCGTCGATGTGAGCGTCCATAGCCTCAGCAAATACACTAGCGGGCAGGGGCTTGGCATCGGCGGCATTATCGTCGAGCGCGAGGGGCTGAACGAACTGCTTATCGGCAACGATCGTTATAAGCACTTCAACGAACCCGATTACAGCTATCACGGGCTGGTTTACGCGCAGCTACCCTTCCCGTTATTTACGCTCAGGGCGCGGCTGTCGCTGGCGAGGGATATCGGCGCGATCGCGCAGCCGTTTACGGCGTGGCTGTTTTTGCAGGGGCTGGAGACGCTTAACCTGCGGATTAGGCGCCACAGCGAAAGCGCGCTTACGATCGCCAAATGGCTCAAAACGCATAAAAAGGTACAATCGGTCAGCTACCCGCTGCTGGAAGGCGACAAAAACTACGGCTACGCCAAAAAGTATCTCAAAGGCTACGCCAGCGGATTACTTAGCTTCGAGGTGGGCGATCTGGAGTTTGCGAAGCATATTCTGAACTCGACGAAAATCTTTAGCCGCGTCGTTAATATCGGCGACAGCAAATCGATTATCACGCATAGCGCCAGCACGACGCATCAGCAGCTTACCGAACAAGAACAAGCCGATTGCGGCATCACCCCGGGGCTTGTGCGGCTATCGATCGGTTTGGAAGCGCCAGAAGATCTAATCGCCGATCTAGACCAAGCGCTTAACGGCTAAAGCCGATCGCCATTTAGCTTCGCTTCGGCGCGGACAAGATTCGCCTCTTTCCGCGCCGCTCGCTACAAACGCGGATATTTAAACGCTTATTCCGCTTCCGCAATCAGCATTGTTTCCAGAAATATGCGCGCCGGAGTATGCTCCGCGATTGTAAATCTATATCCGAGATTCCAGCTTTCTATTAATGTTTTTACATGAAACAGATCGTCGATTGTATGATATATACATATCAGCAATACCGGCTTCTTGTTTCGGATAGTTTTCTCGGCGCCGCGTAGCAAATCTTGTTCAAAACCTTCTATATCCGCTTTTATAAGCCCGATATCGAGATTATTTTCTTCCGCGTATTTATCAACGCTGGTTATTTCTATACTCTCGCTTTTTCCGTCGCCAGTCTCTAATTTAACGCTTGAGCAAGAACCGTTGCAATATATAACCTCGCTTGAATCGGTTTGCCCAAGCCCTTTTTTCACGGGAATTATCGTTTTGCCGCCGTTCATTTTGATTGTTTTTTCCATCAAATTATAGTTCTCCGAGTTTGGCTCGAAAGCGTAAACGCGTCCTTCGGTAAACTCTGCCAGCACAATCGCGGAATCACCGATAAATCCGCCAGCGTCGATAAAATCCTTGCGCTTTATCTTATCAAGGTTTCTTACATATGTCATATTGCATTTATCGTAAAAAACGCAGCTTTCCAAATGATTTATGGGCAGCAAATAATGTTTATAGGCGAAGCATTCGGGCGACAATTTTATTATATTTGGATAATACTCTTTAGCAAGCGCTTGCATTCTTTCAAGCTCGTCGGAAAATAACTCTATACGATTATTGCCCTCGATAAACGATTGCAATCTTTTGATTATCCTCGTTAAGCAAAATACGCTTCTGTCGTCAAGATTGCGAATCAAATTTTGATAATCTTCCGATAGATTAAGTTTTGAAAACGCCTCTTTGTAATTATATTTGTTCATCCAGTTAATTTCAAAATCGTTCATAGGA
>JAITEA010000210.1 GCA_031282285.1 Helicobacteraceae bacterium | reverse complement strand
ATACCAACTCCGCGCCGCAGACGATCAGCCGTATTATCAATGTGTTCCCCACCGACGAGCAGGCGCTAATCCGCACGCAGCTTTCTATGGGATTGCTGGGCGTGGTTTCGCAGGTGCTTATGCCCAAGGTAAGCGGCGGGCGGAAGGCGATCTTTGAGATTATGGTCAATATTCCCGCGATCGCCAACCTGATCCGCGACGATAAGTTGCACCAAATCTACTCCACGATGCAGATCGGTCAGCAGCAGACCAAGATGCAGACGCAGACGCAGGAGCTTATCAAAGCTTTCCGCGCCGGAGATATCAGCAGAGAGAACGCGCTGAAGTTCGCGTCGAATATCGACGAGATGAAAAAGGCGCTTGGCGTCGAGATGAACTAAACGCTAAAAGCGGCGCTGCGCGCTTTGTTCGGAGCGCCGTTTGTTTTGGTCGTAGCGGGATAAAACTAGAGCTAAAAGGCGCGTTTCGGCTTTAGCTATTTGGCGCTTCAAGCGGCTTTTTTATTAGCGTTTATGCAAGTATTTAATACGCGCTCTTACGATGACCGACTTTCACTACGAGCAATACTCGATCATTATATATTTTTGCGACGGCGCGATAATCGCCAAAACGCAATCTAAAAAAGCCTTTATAGCCGCCTTTTAGCGGTTTAGGGCGCAGGCGCCCGTTGATCGCGAAACCGTTTAAGCCCTCGTTTATTGTATTCGCGGCGCTTTTGTCCAACTTGCTCATTTGCTTGGTCGCAAGCGGCGAAAATCTAAGCTCAAGCGCCATTTATGATCTTTTGCATTTCCTCGTAAGTCGTACCCGCGTATTCGCCGCGCTCGTAGGCGGCGGCTTCACGCTCCGCGTCTAACAGATCAAAATAATCTTGTACCGCCTCGAACACGATCTGACTTTGCTTTTTGCCAAGCTCCGCGGCGCGCTCGCGCAACTGATCCATAAAATGGATCGGCATTGAGAAACTGACTCTAACCTGCGTTTTACCCATTTGCTTCTCCTTATTAAGCGTAATTTTACCACAAAGCGCGTAGTTTTACAACAACTAAGCGCGATTATGCCAATATACATAATCAACAACGGGAGGGCTACAATGCTAACGGTTAGAAAGAGTTATTCGCTTGATACAAGCGTAATTAATACGATCGCGGCGCTTGCTCGCGAACTAAACAAAAAGCAAAGCCAGATTATCAAAGAGGCAATCGAGGAATACGCCGAACGCTAAAAGCGGCGCTGCGCGTTTTGTTCGGAGCGCCGTTTGTTTTGGTCGTAGCGGGATAAAACTAGAGCTAAACGGCGCGGAAATAAAAGGTTTTTTGCGTAAATCCGCTCTTTGTTTCGGCTTTCATTAGCGCTTATAGACCTTGTCGCGGCTATCTATAGCTACGATCTCCGCGCTATCAGCCGACAGCCTAACAATCACGCGCTTTTTACCAAAACGCAAACGATGCAATCCGCGAAGCGAACCGGTTAAAGGCTTTGGCGTAGGTACTAGCTTAACGGCAAAGTTTTTTAGCCGATCAATAATCTCACGCTCTTCGTGCGCGTCAATATCCGATAGGTTCTTTTGCGCTTCGGCTAAAAAGATCAATTTAAGAGGCGGTTTTAAGTCTAACACTGTTTGCCGCCTCTATCTCCTCAAGCGTGTAAGCTCTGGTTTCGCCGCAATCGTAAGCGTCGACGATTGCGTCGTATCGCGCGGCGTTGGCGCGATCGTAGATATAATCGGCGTATTCCTCGATCGCCTCTTTGATAATCTGGCTTTGCTTTTTGCCAAGATCGCGGGCAAGCGTAGCAATCTGTTCGATCAAATCGGGCGTCAGCGAATATGTTTTTGTCATTTTTGCTCCTTTGCGTTAATTATAACACATTTTAACTAAACCCGAACTTAACCCATAATACCAAATTATCAAAGAGGCAATCGAAGCGTACAAGGAAGATCTGATCGACGCCGCCGAAGGCAAAAGTATAGCCGACGCTTGCCGCCGCGGGGAGATGAAAACATATACGCTCGAGGAGGTCAAAGCGCGTTATGCCGCGGATTAAGTTTTTGGCTGAAGCGCTAAAAACGCTTAATTAAGATGGGCAAAAATATGGCGATCCGCTATTTGCCGCCAACCGCTTATCGTTTGCGCGGCGGTAGCGATGTTTACAATCTACTTATTAGCCGTTTGATCGTCCAAGCGCGCGATAATATCCATCTCTTTTCTGATCCATTCGGTATATTCATTGTGAATCTGATCGGGGGTTTTGCCTTCGGTTTCGATCGGCTTTCCAATTCTCATCACGATCGTTCCGCTATGTTTCAGAAACTCTCTAGCAGGCCAGCAGACGCCAGAGTTGTGCGCGATCGGCACTATCGCTACGCCCGCTTGTTTAGCCAAAACCGCGGCGCTTTTTTTGAACTCTTTTACTTCGCCTATCTTTACCCGCGTCCCCTCTGGAAAGATAATTATGTTTATGCCGTTTTTTAATCTTTCCGCGCCGGTTTTCAGCACCTTCTTGTATGCGTTGATCGCGTTTGAGCGATCGATGGCGATAGGGTACAAAAACGCCACCGACCAGCCAAAAAACGGAATCCACAACAATTCGCGCTTTAGCACCGTACACGCGGGCGCTATAAATGTGTGTAACGCGAAAGTCTCCCACGAGCTTTGATGGTTGCTCACCGCCACAAAAGCCCTGTTTTGCGGGATATTCTCCGCGCCCTCGATGCGATATTTCACGCCGCAGGTAACGCGCAGCCAGAACGCTGCGCCGGCAAAAACGCCTTTAGGCACGAAAAAACGCGCTTTGTATGGGATAAATCTCCCCGCCACCGACCCCGCGAAGGTGATAAAAAACACGATCAGCACATATCCAACCGTAAACAAAAACGAACGAAAACGCATTATTGCCCCCAAAGTAATATCCCAATTATAAGAGCGCTAACCTAACAAACCGAATACGCCCGCCGTTTGCCGCCAATAGCGCGAGACAAAACGCCCAATATAGACGGCGGGCGCTTTTTGGGCGCCAAAAGCGGCGTTAAAATGATAAGATCAAGGCAAGATTTCATCCGGCGCGCTTGCGGTTACGCGCCGTCAAACCATCTAAAAGAGGGAGTTTGCATGCTAAAG
>JAITEA010000194.1 GCA_031282285.1 Helicobacteraceae bacterium | reverse complement strand
CTGTTTGTCTTTTTGAGATCGATCGCGCCGACGATGGTGGTATCCATAGCCATACCGATGAGCGTCGTCGGAACCTTTATCGTGCTGGACGCGATGGGGCGCTCGCTGAACATTATTTCCTTGGCGGGCATCAGTTTCGCGGTGGGAATGCTGGTCGATAGCGCGATCGTGGTACTTGAGAATATCGACAGGCACAAGCTGATGGGCAAGCCGTTTCATATCGCCGCGTACGAAGGGACGCTGGAGGTGTGGGGCGCGCTGGTCATATCGGCGCTGACCACTATCGCCGTATTCGCGCCGATCATCTTTCTCGCCGACGACGCGGGGCAACTGTTTAAGGATATAGCTATCGCCGTAACCGCCGCGATCGCCTTCTCGCTGTTTATATCAGTGCTGGCGATCCCGATGCTCTGGCGGCAGACGATGAGGCTTGGGCGCGCGAGAGAGAAACCCTCGTTTATCGCCCAAAAGCTGGGATCGTTCGGCTCGATCGCGCGCGATTTCTTTATGCGCCTGCTGGGTTTGGTCTTGAAAAACCACTTAACGCGGCTTGGCAGCGTGGGCGCGCTGATCGCCGTTTCAGCCGCTTTTGTCTGGATCACCTTTCCGAAGCTCGAATATCTGCCGGAGGGCAACCGCAACCTTGTACAAAATATGTTTGTACTGCCCCCCGGGCTTTCGTACGAGGAGATCGAGGCGGTTGGCTACTCGATCTTTGACAAAATCAAGCCCTATATGGACGAGGAGAAAGACGGCTATCCGCAGGTTTCCAGAGCGTTTTTCAACGCGGGCGGATCGTGGATGTTTCTGGGCGCGCTCTCTGCCGATCAAGATCGCGCCGGAGAGCTTATCGATCTGTTCCGCCCGATTGTCAATAGCTTTCCGGGTATTCGGGCGATCACCAAACAGGCGGGCGTTTTTGAAAGCGGTATGGGCACGAGCCGATCGGTCAACGTCGACGTTACAGCCGATACGATAGAGGAGATCGCCATATACGCCGAAAGGCTGATGAACGCGATCGGAGAGGAGATAAGCGGATCGCAGGTGCGCCCTGTGCCGTCGATAGAGCTTATCTACCCCGAAGTTACCATCACGCCCAAAAGCGATCGGCTCAAAGCGGTCGGTATGGACGCCAGATCGCTTGGAATCGCCGCCGATGTGCTGCTTGACGGGCGCAAGGTAAGCGAGTATCAGGGCGCGGGGGTAAAGAAGATCGATCTTGTGCTGAAAACGCCGGAGAGCGTTATAACCGCGCCCGAAGATCTCGGCAGGTCGCCTATCGCCACGCCAAGAGGTCAGATCGTGCCGCTTGGCGAGTTGGGCGAGGTCAAACTTGGTCAGGGCGTAACGGAGATCAGGCGTTTTCAGGGCAAGCGCACGATCACGCTTCAAGTCTCGCCGCCGCGCGACATCACGATTCAGGAGGCTATGGAGCGCATCGACGAGATCGCGCCGCAGGTTTTAGCCGGAAGCAACAGCGCTCAGACGCGCTTAAGCGGCACGGCGGACAAGCTGACGCAGACGGTGGACGCGCTGAAGTGGAACTTTGTGCTGGCGGTGGTTATCACCTATCTGCTGATGAGCGCGCTATTTGGCAACTTCCTCTATCCGTTTATCATACTTTTCACCGTGCCGATGGCGACGGCGGGCGGCTTTCTGGGGCTTAAGATGACAAACTGGTTTCTGACGCCGCAGCCGCTGGATATTCTTACTATGCTTGGGTTTATTATTCTGGTTGGCGTGGTGGTCAATAACGCGATCTTGATCGTCCATCAGAGCCTGAACTTTATCCGCAACGAAGGTATGGAGCATATCGCGGCGATCAAAGAGGCGGTGCGCGTCAGATTGCGCCCGATCTATATGAGTACGCTCACCTCCGTGTTTGGTATGCTTCCGCTGGTGCTTTCGCCGGGTCCGGGCAGCGAAATGTATCGCGGGCTTGGCAGCGTGATCACGGGCGGGCTGATGGTTTCGACGATCTTTACCGTGTTTGTGATTCCCTCGCTACTTAGCTACGCGATCGCGTGGGAGAAATTTAGAAAGAACGAATATTGAAAGCCAGCCATCTATCCTTTGAGGCAAAGACAAATCTGGGCGGATTTTACACGCCAAAACGCATAAGCGACAAGCTATACGAAACGCTTGAAAAATTCGCGCAGCCAAGCGCGATCGACACGCTTTTGGAGCCAAATTGCGGTTACGGCGCGCTGCTGGAAAACGACTATATAAAAGGCGTGAAAAAGGTTGTCGGCGCGGACATAGACGAGGCGGCTTTAGCCGTCGCCGGCGATCGTTTTGATCGCGTTAGTTTTAATCGGATAAACGCGCTTAAAAACGGCTCGCGATCGGCGTATGGGATCGACGATAACGATCGGCTGCTGATCGTGGCAAATCCGCCCTATAACGACCTGACCTCGCAGGCAAAAAACGGCGTTAAAAAGATCGTCTGCGAAATAGACGGCGATATACAAACCCGCGATCTGGGGCTTTCGTCTTTGCTGGCGTTTGGCAAACTGCGCCCCGATTTTCTAGCGCTGCTGCATCCGCTATCGTATCTAATCAAAAAAGCCAATTTCAACGCGCTGAAACCGTTTATGAAAAACTACAAACTCAAAGCGGCGATCGTATTTAGCAGTCAAGCGTTTTGCGGCGTTTCAAAGCTGAGCGGTTTTCCGGCACTGATCGCCATTTACGAAAGAAGCGAAAGCGGGACGAGCTACGAGGATATTTACGCTTGGCGTTTTGAGACGATCGAGGGCGAAAGTTTCAGTCTCGACCGATTTAATTATATCGGCGAGTATATCGACAAATATCCCAGCGCCCGCGCCAAAACGGATCAAGACGGCTATCTGTTTTACACGATGAGGGATATTAACGCGCTGAAGCGATCGCGGACTTTTATCAAAGAAAGGATCGCAAACGCCGTTTTCGTTTCGCAAGATAAACTCGACTACTACTGCTATGTGGATATTTTCAAAGATTACGCAAACAGACTGCCGTATTATATGGGCAATCTGGATATTCCAATCGATCGCGATCGCTTTGAAAATACGCGCGAATCGTTCAGGGCGCTTAGCGTAGCCAAACACAACGATATTTTCGCGGGCAAAATAAGCGGCGCGATCGATTTGCAAACGGCGCGCGCGAATATCGCTTTGTATTTTGACGAGCTCTTTGGCAAGGAGCGCGTATGAAAGCGGCGGTTTTGGCGCTGATCGCCGCCGTTACGCTTAACGCGCTTACGCTTGATCAAGCGATCGATCTGGCGCTGAACAACCACGCCAAAATCGGCGAGGCGCGATTTGCGCTTGGCGCGGCAAACGAGCGCGAAAACGGCGCGATCGCTACATTTCTGCCCACGATCGGCGCGTCGCGGATCATATACGACCGCGAGCGCTCAAGCGCAAGCGCAAGCCAAACGACGCGCTTTTACGCGAACTGGAACCTATTCAACGGGCTTGGCGACTACGCGAATCTCAAAGCCGCGAGCTGGACGAAAGACGCCCGACAATACGAACTTGAGGCGGCAAAAGCCGATGTGATTTTGGCGACGAAATACGCTTTTTACGGCTACCTGAAAGCCAAAGATACGCTTGCGGCGGCGCAAGAGAATATGAAGGCGATGCAAAAGCAGGCAAAAGACGCGCAGGCGTTTTTCAATCAAGGGCTTATAGGCAGTTACGAGCGGCATTCGATCGCGCTGGAAGCGTTGCAGAGCGAGCAGACCGCGCTTGTTGCGCTAAGCGCGCTTGAGATCGCTAAATTGACGCTGGAAAACGCGGTCGCGCGACCGCTCGAGGGCGATGTCGTCGCGCCCCAGGCGCGAAAGACGGGCGCGCTAAATCGCGCGAAACTCGTCGAACGGACGCTAAAAAATCGCAGCGAGATCAAGAGCTTAATAGCGCTAATCAACGCGCAAAAAGAGCAGAAAACCAAAGCGATCAGCCCCGCGCTGCCCTCCGCCGACTTTCAGATCGCAAAAGAGCGGTACGAATACGAGAGCGGTTTTAGCGGCATAGACGATCAGACGACGGCGACCGTTACGCTTACTTGGCAGTTGCCGAATCTGGTAAAACCATATTTCGATCGCGAGGCGGCGCTATACGATCAGCGCGCGCTGGAGAGCCGTTTGACCGATCTGAAGCGGACGATAGAGTTGCAGCTTGCCTCCGCGAACGAACGGCTCTTGCTTGCCGAAAAAGCCTTTGAAGTCGCCAAAGCGAGCCTGAAGCTGGCGGAAGACAATCTGCGGAT
>JAITEA010000132.1 GCA_031282285.1 Helicobacteraceae bacterium | reverse complement strand
TTCGCTATGCTCTATAGCCGCCTCAAACTCGCTTAAGCTACCTACCGTTTTTGTCTCGGCGCACAACCCCGCGCACAGCGTCAAAACGCACAATAACGCCCTCATAAACAGCCTCCATTGGACATTTGCCCATTATATACTTCGCGCCCTTTAAGCGGTCTGCAAATTTTCCTTAAGCCGCGGAACTTTTTGGGTTGGATTTCCGCTTATTTGAAATGAAAGGGCAAGGTAGGGTAGGGTAGGGTAGGGCGATCGCTCGGATACGATAAGCGCCGATCAGCGGGTTTTGTGCTTAGTTGGACGCGGTTTTATGCGCGGGCGAGTAAAATCAGAAATTAGTTCGCAAGGAACGATAAATGATATTATTAATAACGCATCTATTCAAGCCGCGAGGCGCTAAATCCGGCGGCGGCAAAGAAACGCGACCCAGCGCGATCTTGCCAGCGCGATCCGCAAGCGCAAAAGCGCGGCGGCGATAAGCGGTCAAGATGAGCGCGCAACCGCTGAACCAAGCGCAATCAAAACCCGCCGAATACGCGGCTCGTTTAAGCGGCGTCAAATTTGGCTGGGCAGGCAAAGAAACGATACTAGATATTCCCTCGTTTGCGATCAAGCGCGGCGAGCGCGTTTTTGTCTCCGGTCCAAGCGGATGCGGAAAAAGCACGCTTTTAAGTTTGATCGCCGGTATTTTGACTCCAAACGAGGGCGCGATCGAGATTATCGGTTTGCGAATAGACAAGCTAAGCGGCGCCAGACGCGATTGCGTCCGCGGCGATCTCATCGGCTATATCTTTCAGCGTTTTAACCTGATTTCGTATCTGTCGATCATCGAAAATACGCTGATCCCCTGCCGTCTGTCGCGCTTTCGCCGCGATCGCGCCCGCGATCAAGCCCAAGACGAGGTCGAAGCGGCAAAGGCGCTTCTGACGCGCTTAGACCTCGCGCCCTCTTTGTGGGGCGAACCCGTTTCGCGCCTCTCCGTCGGTCAGCAGCAGCGCGTAGCCGCCGCCAGAGCGTTGATCGGCGCGCCGCCGCTACTAATCGCCGACGAGCCAACCTCGTCGCTCGACGAAAACAGGCGCGGCTACTTCTTGCGCCTTCTGTCGCAGGCGTGCAAGGAGACGGGTTCGAGCCTGCTCTTTGTCAGCCACGATCGGACGCTGGAGGGCGAGTTTGATCGCGCCATCGCGTTTGAGAGCCTAAACCGCGCAACCGCGCCCAAGGAGCTTTGATGAGGCTTGGCTATCTCTTGACGCTCGCCGCCAAAAGCGCGTGGAACAGGCGCGGCACGCTCTGCCTCGTGGCGTTTTCTATCGCGCTCTCCGCGGCGCTGTTGCTGGGCGTGGAGCGCGTGCGCGCGCAGGTGAAAGAGAGCTTCGTTCAGACCATTTCGGGAACCGATCTGGTCGTCGGCGCGCGCGGCGGCGATATTCAGCTAATACTTTACGCCGTGTTTCACCTAGGTTCGGCGACCAACAATATGAACTACGCCTCCGCCAAAGCGATCGGAGCCAAAGACGAGGTGAGCTGGACGATCCCAATCTCGCTTGGCGACTCGCACAAGGGCTATCCCGTCGTGGCGACCAGCGCCGATTTTTTCGAGCGTTACAGGTTTCGCGGCGATCGGAATCTTTCGTTCGCGCGCGGCGAGCCGTTTGACGATCTGTTCGATACGGTGATCGGCGCGGAGGCGGCAAAACGGCTCAAATACGAGATAGGCGACAAGATCGTCCTAAGCCACGGCGAAAGCCAGACCAAACTCGCCCAACACGACGACAAACCGTTCAGGGTCGCGGGCGTCCTCGCGCCCACGGGGACGGCGCTTGATCGGTCGCTATATATCTCGCTGGAGGCGATGGAAGCAATTCATATCGACTGGCAGGGCGGCGCGCCGATTCAGGGCTTCAAGGTTTCGGCGGAACAGGCGCGGAAGTTCAACCTCGAACCGAAAACCATAACGGCGCTACTAGTGGGGCTAAAAAAACGATCGGGCGTATTTGCCCAGCAGCGCGAGATAAACGGGTGGAAAGACGAGCCGATTGTCGGCGTGATGCCCGGCGTGGCGATGGATAAGATTTGGCGTATGAGCGCCGCGATGGAAAACGCGCTGCTGTTCGTCTCGGCGATGGTTACGATAACGGGGCTTGCGGGGTTGATCGCCGCTATTTTGGCGGGGCTGAACGAGCGCAGGCGCGAGCTTGCCGTGCTGCGATCAGCCGGCGCTAGACCGCTGGATATTGTCGCGCTGCTCTCGTTCGAAGCGGTTTTGCTGACGCTTTCGGGGCTGGTTTTCGGCGTCGCGGCGCTGGGCGCGGCTTTGGCGATCTTTGCGCCAATCTTGGCTGATAGCTACGGGATTGCGCTCTATCTTTCGTTGCCAAGCGCGCGCGAATGGACGCTGATCGGCGCGATCGCGATCGCGGGATTCTGCGCGGGACTGCTCCCCGCGATCAAAGCCTACCGGTTAAGCCTTACGGACGGGCTTTCGGCGTCGTAATCCATCATCGCCAACTTTCGCCATTCCTGCGACAAAGCGGCAATCGGCGTTTGTTTCGCGTTTTTGATGGTTTATTTAGATGGATTCTCGCCTGTCTCCGCGATAAAAGCCGCTTTACGCAAGCAGCCGTGAAGCGCGTAAAGGCGATCGC